>NZ_WBKS01000002.1:0-179154 GCF_008868145.1 Micromonospora sp. AMSO1212t | reverse complement strand
GCGCCCCACCAGGTTCCGGTAGCAACGGCGCGATCACCGCCCACGCCTCATCGGTCAACTCACCACGACGCACCACCGGCACATCGTCAACGATCAACCACTACATGATCGGCAGGACACGCCCTAGGCCCCTCAGCGCACGAAAGGCATGCCGCTGATCGCTTAGCGCAAAGTCCATTGATGGGATTGGGGATATCCAGGAATCCCATCAAGCAATAACATTCGGGAGATGAGATTCCTTCGCTCCCCGCGGTGACGACTTCCACTCCCCGGACGGACACGGCAGGGAGACGACGTGAGGCCCAGCTCCATCGTCAGCCATCACTTCAGGAGCCGGCGGCCGGACCTCATTCACCATTACCTCACCGAGGCGTACGGCACGCGGGGCATGCGCATCCGCGGGGGCGGCGGGTTCCGGCTCAGCCACCGACGGCTCAACGCCGGCTCGTTCCGGGTGGACCGGGTCGCGCAGTCGGGCGATCTGCGCATCGACGTCGAGCAACTCGACTCGGTGGTCGTCTGCCAGAGCACGAGCAGCATGGTGAGCCGCATCAGTGAGGGCGAACTGCATCCCTTCCGCCCCGGTGACGTGTTCCTGAACGCCCATCCGGGCCGTCCGTACCGCCTACGGTGGCGCTGCGGAGAGGTGCTGCTGGTCCAGCTGGACCCGGGCCTGCTCCAGCAGGTCGTCTCCCCTGCTCCCGGACGCCGGCCCGCGCCCATCCGGTTCACCGACCTCCAGCCGGCCTCCCCGGTTCTGGCCGAGCACTGGCGGCTCACCGCCCGCTACGTACGCCTCGCCGTGCTGGGCAACCCCGAGGCCGGCCGCCAGCCGCTGGTGCTCGCCACGGCGGCGCGCACCCTCGCGGCGGCCGCGCTCGCCGTCTTTCCCAACACCGCTCTGACCGATCCGACGCCGCAGGACCGCCGGGACGCCTCGGCGCCGGCGCTCCGCCGGGCCATCGCCTTCATGGAGGAGAACGCGCACCGTGACATCAGCCCGGCGGATGTCGCAGTCGCCGCCGCCGTGTCCGTACGATCCCTGCAACTGGCCTTCCGGCGGCATCTGGACAGCACGCCGGCCGCCTACCTGCGGCGCATCCGGCTGGAGCGGGCACACCAGGAACTGCGCATGAGCGATCCGAGACGCGAAACCGTCAGCCGGATCGCCACCCGATGGGGATTCCTGAGCCACAGCAGGTTCACCGCTCACTATCGGTCCGTATTTGGCATCCCACCGAGCCGTACGCTGCACGGCTGACCCGGCCGGACCTGTGCCGGGCGACCGGCCCCGGCAACGGGGCGAGCCCCGGCCCGTCGCGGCGCGACGGACCGGGGCTCGCTCAGATGCGGCGGATCAGGCCAGGTCGAAGCGGTCCAGCTCCATGACCTTCGTCCAGGCGGCCACGAAGTCGCGGACGAACTTCTCCCGCGCGTCGTCGCTGGCGTAGACCTCGGCCAGCGCCCGCAGCTGCGAGTTGGAGCCGAAGATGAGGTCGACCGCGGTGGCGGTCCACTTCACCTGGTCGGTCGCCAGGTCCCGGATCTCGTACACGTGCTCCTCGGACTCCGCCGCCTTCCACCGGGTGCCCGGGGACAGCAGGTTGACGAAGAAGTCGTTGGTGAGCACGCCGGGCCGGTCGGTGAGCACGCCGTGCGCGGCGCCGCCGACGTTGTTGCCGAGCGCGCGCAGACCGCCGACCAGCACGGTCATCTCCGGCGCGGTCAGGTTCAGCATGTACGCGCGGTCGATGAGCAGAACCTCCGGCTGGGTCTTCTCGCCCGGCCGCAGGTAGTTGCGGAAACCGTCGGCACGCGGCTCCATCACCCGGAACGACTCGACGTCGGTCTGCTCCTGCGTGGCGTCGGTACGACCCGCGTGGAACGGCACCGTCACCTCGACGCCGGCGTCGCGCGCCGCCTGCTCGACAGCGGCCGAGCCGGCCAGCACGATCAGGTCGGCGAGCGAGATCTGGGCGCCGCCGGCCGCGTTGAACTCCTGCTGGATGCCCTCCAGGGTGCTCAGCACGGTGGCGAGCTGCTCGGGCTGGTTGACCTCCCAGTTGCGCTGCGGCTCCAGCCGGATCCGCGCGCCGTTGGCGCCACCGCGCTTGTCGGTGGAGCGGTAGCTCGCGGCCGAGGCCCAGGCGGTGGAGACCAGCTGGGCGGTGGTGAGGCCGGACTCCAGCACCTTCGCCTTGAGCGCGGCGACGTCGGAGTCGCTCACCAGCTCGTGCTCGACGGCCGGTACCGGGTCCTGCCAGAGCTGGGCCTCGGGCACCCACGGGCCGAGGAAGCGGCTGACCGGACCCATGTCACGGTGCAGCAGCTTGTACCAGGCCTTGGCGAACGCCAGCGCGAACTCGTCCGGGTTCTCCAGGAACCGGCGGGAGATCTTCTCGTACGCCGGGTCGACCCGCAGCGACAGGTCGGTCGTGAGCATGGTCGGCTTGTGCTTCTTCGACGGGTCGTGGGCGTCCGGGATGATCGCCTCGGCGTCCTTGGCGACCCACTGCTTGGCGCCACCGGGGCTGGTGGTCAGCTCCCACTCGTAGCCGAAGAGGATCTCGAAGAACCGGTTGCTCCACTCCGTCGGGCGGTCGGTCCAGGTCACCTCGAGACCGCTGGTGATCGTGTCGCCGCCCTTGCCCTCGCCGTACGTGCTCAGCCAGCCCAGGCCCTGCGACTCCAGCGGCGCGGCCTCCGGCTCGGGACCGACGTGGCCGTCGGCGGGGCCGGCGCCGTGGGTCTTGCCGAAGGTGTGGCCGCCGGCGATCAGCGCGACGGTCTCCTCGTCGTTCATGGCCATCCGGCGGAACGTCTCGCGGATGAAGTGCGCCGCGGCGAGCGGGTCGGCGTTGCCGCGCGGGCCCTCCGGGTTGACGTAGATCAGACCCATCTCGGTGGCGCCGACGCCGGCCACCATCTCCTTCTCGGAGGAGTAGCGCTCGTCGCCGAGCCAGGCGTCCTCGGGGCCCCAGAAGATCTCCTCCGGCTCCCAGACGTCCTCACGGCCGAAACCGAAGCCGAAGGTCTTGAAGCCCATCGACTCCAGGGACACGTTGCCGGCGAGCACCAGCAGGTCGGCCCAGGAGATCTTCTGGCCGTACTTCTGCTTGACCGGCCAGAGCAGCCGGCGGGCCTTGTCCAGGTTGGCGTTGTCGGGCCAGCTGTTCAGCGGGGCGAACCGCTGCCCGCCGTCGCCGGCGCCACCGCGGCCGTCCTCGATGCGGTAGGTGCCCGCGGCGTGCCAGCTCATCCGGATCATCAGGCCGCCGTAGTGGCCGAAGTCGGCCGGCCACCAGTCCTGCGAGGTGGTGAGAACCTCGGCGATGTCCCGCTTGAGCGCCTCGACGTCGAGCTTGGCGAACTCCCTGGCGTAGCTGAACTCCGGGCCCAGCGGGTTGCCCTTGGAGGAGTGGGCGTGCAGCACCGACAGGTCGAGCTGGTTGGGCCACCAGTCGCGGTTGCTGCGCGGACGACCGCCGGTCTTCGGGGTCGGCGAGTCGATCGCCGGGTTCTCGCTCTCGCTGCCGTGCGCGGTCACGGAGTCGTGCGCGACCGGGCAGCCGGCCGCCTCCTTGGCGTCCACGCCCTGCGGGCTGACGGGCCGGTTGTCCTGGGTGTCGCTCATCTGTTTCCTTCCGAACTGGCGGATCGCTGGGCGGTACGGTCGGCCGCGCAGCCGGGGCAGGTGCCCCAGTAGACGACCTCCGCCTCGTCCACCACGAAGCCGTGGTCGTCCGAGGCGGTGAGACAGGGGGCGCGGCCGACGGCGCACTCGACGTCGGCGATGGCGCCGCAGGAACGGCACACGACGTGGTGGTGGTTGTCTCCCACCCTCGACTCGTAGCGGGCCGTGGCGCCGGCCGGCTGGATGCGCCGGATCAGCCCGGCGTCGGTGAGTGCCCGGAGCACATCGTAGACCGCCTGGTGGGACACGGTGGGCTGGTCGGCGCGGACCAGGGCGATCACCGTGTCGGTGTCGACGTGCGGATGGTCACGCAGCGCGGCCAGCACCGCCAGGCGGGGCCGGGTCACCCGCAACGAGACCGCCCGGAGCTGCGTCTCGAAGTCGGCCGTCATGCGACGACCTTAGTCCGCTCTTTTGGAATGAATCAAGTTTTTGCCCAGGTGTGTCGGCTGTCACATCAGCACACTCCGGGCACACGAAAACGGGGGTGCCGCGCCAGGCGCGGCACCCCCTCCCCGGAAGAGGGCTCAGGCGGCGGAACAGCTCGCCGTCGGTGTGTTGCTGTTGCCGTTCTTGTAGAGCGTGATGCCGAAGCTGTTGCCGTTGCCGTTCGGGCGTGCGGTGAGCGTGCCGCTGGTGCCGCTCACGGACGCGTTCCAGCTGTTCTGGAGGCTCTGCCCGCCCTGGGTCTGGATGCTGACCACCCAGTTGCTGGTGCCGCTGACCGAGAAGGTCACGTTGAACCGGTCGCTCCACTCCTCGGCCCGGCTGACGCTGACCGTGCAGCCACCGTTGTTCGGCGGCGGGGTGGTCGGGTTGCCACCGCTGGTCCCGCCGATCGTGATGTTGGAGTTGCCGCTGCTCTGGTAGCCCTCGGTGGCCAGGATCTGGTAGTCGTGCGAACCGAGGTTCATGCCGTAGCGCGACCAGGCGTCGAAGTGGTTGCCGGCGGTGATGGTGCCGCCCACGCGCTTCGACTGCCGGACGCTCCAGTACTGGTAGAACGTCCGCGTCCCCTCGATCGAGGGGGCGTTGACCCGCTGGGTGCGGTAGACGTCGTACGTGCCGCCGTCGGAGGACACCGAGCCCATGTAGCCGCTGCCCGGCGGGCGCCAGCTGCCCCAGCTGTCCACGATGTAGTACTCGACGAGCGGGTTGCGCGTCCAGCCGTAGAGCGTCAGGTACGCGTTGCCGGACGGGTTGAAGCTGCCGGAGTAGCTGACCGTCCGCCGCCCGCCCGGGTTCCAGCCCTTGCCGGCGACGAAGTTGTTGATGTTGCTCCACTGGGTGCTGTACTGACCGCCGTTGCCCATGGTCATGGACACGTTGCCACTGTCTTTCCAGAAGGAATAGAAGTAGCCGTTGTTGGTGCCGGTCGAGTTCGACGTGACGGTGGTGTCGGCGTAGGCCGGACCGGACGTGACCGCCGTCGCCCCGGCGGCGATCAGCGCCACGGCGCAGGCGCCGCCGAGGACCATCCTGAGGCGTCCGCGGCTGCGGATGCCCGTGCGGACGGGGGCGTCTTTCATGGACGGGTTTCCTCCCTGTGACGGCTGGCGGGCGGCCAGCCGGGTGGCGCGAGCCGCGGGTGCTCGCCCGCCCGCGGGACGGCGGGACCGGGGCGACAGCCGCGCCACGGTGGTGGTCGGACATCGACGTCAATCGAGATACGCCGATGGCCACAGTATTGGAGGCACGGTTCATCCTGTCAACAAGTTCCGGAAATGTTGTGGTAACCGCTCCGCTACCCCTGAACGGGCGTTGCGGCTGCCGGAAAGGGCGTCCGATCAGCGCGGACGAGGCGGCGGCAGTCGATCAGCCACCGTCTGAAGCGGCAAAATCCCGAAACTTTTCGGACTCGTTCCGGATCAAGACCGTCACCATCCGCCCGGGTACCGGCACGGCGGCGGCCGGACCGTCCACATTTGACGCCTCGCCGGTCGGTCGGTTCAATGACGGCCGGACCGGAGTCGGACCCGATTCCGGCCGGGTGAACCGAGGACGTCGCGTACCCGTCCGGCGTACGTCATCACCGGAAGGACCGCCCTGTGACAGCCGATGCCCCCGGCCCGCGCCCGCGGCCGCGCCGGATCCCACGCGGCGCGGCCGCCGCCGGCGCCGCCGGGCTGGCGGCGCTGATCCTTGCGGTCGCCGCCCTCAGCGGGACCGTCGCCGCCGCCCGCGACGACGCTCCGGCCGGCCGGAGCGTCTCCGCCGAGCACCTGACCGCGATCCGGACCGCGGCCCGCGCCTGCCCCGCGCTGACCCCGGCGCGGCTGGCCGGGCAGCTGATGGCCGAGTCGGGTCTGGACGCGCGGGCCGAGCGGACCGCGTCCGGCGGCCGCGGTCTGGCCGGCCTGGACGACGAGCGGTGGCGGACCTGGGCGCCGTGGCCGGACGCGCAGCGCACGGACGCGGCCGCCAACATCCTCGCGCTCGCCCACCACATGTGCGATCTGGCCGGGCAACTGCGCGCGGCAGCAGTCCCCGGCGCCCCGTGGCGACTGTCGCTCGCCGCGTTCCACACCGGTTTCGACGAGGTCCGCGAAGCCGAGGGGGTGCCCTCGGCAGCGGTCCCGTACGTCGACGAGGCGAGCCGGTACGCCGCCTACTACGGGCGGCAGGACGGCTTCGCCGGTACCGGCCCGGCGGGCGGCGAGAGCGAGCGCCGGCAGCCCAAGGCGGTCCCCGCCGCGTACGTGCGCCTGGTGGTACGGGCCGGCTCGGTGTGCCCGCAGGTGCCGCCGGCCACTGTCGCCGCGCAGCTCATGGCCTCCTCCGGCTTCGACCCGAACCTGCTCGGCGACGGCGGCCGCAAGGGCGTCGCCCAGTTCCGGCCCGAGCTGTGGCGTGCGTACGGGCCGTCCGGCGCCTCGCCGTGGGATCCGCAGGCGGCCGTACCGGCGGCCGGCGCCACGCTCTGCGCGCTGCGGCGGGAACTGGCCGCGCTCGACGGCGACCCGGACCTGCTGGCGCTGGCCGCGTACCGCAACGGGACCGACGCCGTACGCCACACCGGCGGCGACTTCGACGCCGGGACGCAGGCGTTCCTGCGCACGGTCCGGGAGTTCGCCGACTTCTACGCCCTCGACGGCCGGCTGCGCGGTACGCCCGCGAGTTCCGGCGCACCCGCCACCCGGACGCCCACGGCGAAGCCGCCGTCCTCGTCGGTCACGCGCCCGTCCACGCCGACGCCGACGGCGGGCACGTCGAAGGAGCCGGAGAAGCCGCCCGCACCGGTCCGTCCGGCCGGCACGAAGCAACTCGTCGGCAAGGAGACCGGCCTGTGCGCGAGCGGCGGCAGCGGGGACGGCGTACGCGTCGTGCTGCGGGCCTGCCGGGAGGAGCGTTCCCAGTGGTGGACGTTCGCGTCCGACGGCAGCGTCCGGGTCGACGGCGGCCTCTGCCTGGACGTGGCCTGGGGCGAGAAGCGCGACGGCGTACCGGTGCAGACCGCGTGGTGCAGCGGCAACCCGGCGCAGAAGTGGGAGTGGATCGAGAGCCAGGGCCGGCGCTCGCTGTTCAACCGGGCGACCGACCGCTGCCTGGACGTCGACGGCCACGCCGCGGGCGCGCCGCTGAACGCCTGGACCTGCGTGTTCAACGTGAAGCAGACCTGGTCGCTGCGCTAGCGGCGCGACCAGGTCTGCCGACCGGGCGGGGTCAGGGAGTCGAGCCCAGGACCAGCCCGAACGCCCCGCAGCAGACCACGCCGAGGACGGCCAGCAGGACCAGCATGACGCTGTAGTTGGACCACAGGCCGAACCGGGTGACGTCGGTGCCGTACCCGTCGTAGACCCGGTTGCGCCATCCGCCGAAGCGGAACGCGAGGTGGTGCGCGGCCCCCGGCTGCACCGCGAGCGTCGTGGTGACGAGCGGGACGCCGACGAAGTCGGTGTACCGGACGTCGTGCGAGCCGGCCGGCACCGCGACGTGCCAGGTCCCCTCGCCGGGGATCGCGACCACCTGGCGGTCGATCTTGAAGCGGCTGGTCACCGGCACGGGGATCAGGTACGGCCCGCGGTTCACCGAGACGACGAGCACGCCGCAGCCGGGCGGCGGGGTGATCGGGTGCGGGTAGGCGATCAGCGGGCTGACGCCGCCGGGCATCGGCGGGTACGGCTGCGAGGGGAGGTAGGACACGGCTGGATTCTGGCACGGCTCCGCCAGCCGTCGATCTCCCCCGGTCAGCCCGCGCCGGGCGCTCCGGCGTCGGCCAGCAGCCGCTGTCGCATCAGGAACTTGCGGACCTTTCCGGTCGGCCCCGTGACCACGTCGTCGTCGGGGACCGTCACCACCCGGCGCAGCGTCACGGCCACCGCCGGCCCCAGCGCGGCCCGGACCCGGTCGGTCCGGTCGTGCGCCGGGTCGGCGTCGGCGGCGAGCAGGAGCAGCACGTCGGTGACTGTCGCGCCGTTCTCCCCCGTCGCCGCGAGCACGGTGCAGTCGCGGACGTCCGGGCAGTGCCTGAGGATGCGCTCCTCGGACAGCGCGGTGTACAGCCAGGTGCCGCCGCCCAGGTCGACCGCGTCGCTGGCCCGGTCGACGTGGTGGTAGTCGCCGGCCGCGTCGCGGTACATCAGGTCACCGGTCAGGTAGTAGCCGCCCAGCCGGGTGCGGTACGTGGTGACCGAGTCGTTCCAGTAGCCGAGCGCCAGCGTCGGCGACTTGAGACCGACGTGCCCCACCTGCCCCGGCGGGACCTCCTCGCCGGTGTCCACGTCGAGCAGGGCGATCTCGGCGAACGGGTACGGCCTGCCGACGCAGCGGTCGTACCGGTCGCTGCCGAGCCGGTGGGTGATCCGGAACGCGCCGTGCCCCATCTCGGTGGAGCCGAGCATGTCGACGAACTTGGAGCCGGGCACGTCGACCATGCCGTCGCGGGTGTACGCGGGGTGACTGCCGACCGCGACCAGCCGGCGTACGTGCGCCTCGTGCGCGCAGTCACCGGTGTTGAACCAGTTGCGCACCGAGCTGAGGTCGCGGGTGGTGAGGTCGACCCGGGCCAGCTCGGACCAGGTCACCGCGAAGCCGAAGACGCCGGTGGGACGCCACCGCTCGATCGCCTCCAGGATCGTCTCCGCGCTGCGCTCGAACGGGCCGCCCTGCGCGGACAGGCACAGCAGCTGGTAGCCGTTGCAGAGCGCCTGGTTGAGCGTGATGATGCCGGCGGCGTGCGCGGCCGGCAGCGCGGACATCTCCCGCACCTCGCCGTACGGCCGGGACTCGGTGAGCCGGACCGCGCGAATGGCGGCGAACAGGCCGTGGTGCGAGTGGACGATCGCCGCCGGTACCCGGGTGGTGCCCGAGGAGTGGGTGATGACCACCGGGTCCTCGGGGTGGTGCCGGTGGTGCGGCGGCGCCTGCGCCGGGTCGCCTGTGCCGGTCTGCGCCGCGTCGCCGAGGATCTCCACGCCGAGGTCGTGCTCGGCCAGGGCGGCGTGGTCGGCGTCGACCAGTACCCCGGCTCCGCGCAGCCGCCTGATGAACTCGGCCGCCAGCGGGATCGGCATGTTGCCGTTCATCAGCGCCGGGATCGCGCCGAGCCAGGTCAGCGCCAGGAAGTTGAGGAACACGTCGGGCGCGGAGGTCACGTACACCGCGACCGGGTCGGCCCGGCGGACGCCGCGCGACCGGAACCAGGCGGCCCGGGCCGCGACCCGGTCGGTGAGCGTCGCCAGCGACAGCGGCGTCCAGGCGGGGATGCCGTCGACGTCGGCGTCGAACGTCACCCGGGGCGTCTCCATGTCGGCGCCGTGCTCGGCCAGCCGGAGCAGCACGTTGCCCGCGCCCAGCTCCATGTCGGCCGCCAGCGTCGCCCGGAAGTTGTCGGCACCCAACTCGTCGCCTCCTCAGCTGACACGCGTCACGGCCGCGCCCCGTACCGGCCGCCGAGCGGGGACACGATCAGGCTAGAGCGCCCGCCACGCTGAGACAATGGTCGATGTACGCGCGGTCATGAGACGTCGCGGTTGAACAGGTGCGACGACCAGAACAGACTGGCGGCGGCCAGCCCGGACATGATGAGCGCGCCCTGCCACACGACGGTCTGGGTGATCTGCCCGGCGAACAGCGCCCGCATGCCGTCGGTGGCCCAGGCGAACGGGTTCCACACCGCGACCCGCTGGATCCACATCGGCGCCAGCACGAGCGGGATGAGCACGCCGGCGAGCAGCGACACCGGCTGCCCGACGGTGTTCACCAGCACGCCGAGGCTGTTCTCGTTGCGCACCAGCAACGCGATGTCGTACGAGATCGAGGTGCTCAGCAGCACCATCACCGACAGCAGCGCGTACGACACCAGCAGGTTCGCCAGGTGCACGCGCAGGCCGAACGGCAGCGCCACCAGCGTGACGACGACCGCCTGCACCACGTTGAGGCACACGTGCATCAGCGCGCGGCCCAGCAGCAGGCCGGTACGGCTCACCGGCGTCACCCGGCACCTGTCGATGATGCCCGCGCGCAGCGCGCTGAGCAGCCCGTAACCGGCGAACAGGCCGCCGAACAGACCCATAGCCACGAACAGGCCCGGTACGTAGATGCGGTACGCGTCGGCGTACGACGAGGCGCCCCGGTCGACCATCACCACCTTGAGGAACGGCGCGAAGAGGATCAGGTAGGTGATCGGCTGGGCCAGGCTGAACGCGACCATCACCGGGTTGCGCACCATCAGGCCGACCTCCTGCTGGAAGATCAGCCAGGTGTCGCGGACGAGCTTCACGCCGTACTCCTCTCGGCGGCCGGTCACTCCGCGAGCGACCGGCCGGTCTTGGCCAGGAACACGTCGTCGAGGCTGGGCCGGCGGGCCTCGATCGCGCCGGGCTCGATGCCCCTGTCGTAGAGCGCCCGCATGATCTGCGGGATGGCCGTGGCGGCGCTGTCGACGTAGAGCCGCAGCGTGCCGTCGACCGGCTCGGCCGCGTGCACGTACGGCGCCTCGGCCAGCAGCTTCGTCGCGGCCGGCAGGTCCCCGGCGGCGCCGTCGGTGGCGGCGAAGTCGATCGCGACCACGTCGCCGGAGATCTCTCGTTTGAGGTCCGACGGCGTGCCCTCGGCCACGATCCGTCCGGCGTCGATGATCGAGATCCGGTCGCAGAGGCTGTCGGCCTCGTCCAGGTAGTGCGTGGTGAGGAAGATGGTCATGCCCTCCTCGCGCAGCCGCCGCACCTCCTGCCACATCCGGACCCGGCTGGGCGGGTCGAGCCCGGCGGTGGGCTCGTCCAGGAACATGACCCGCGGCGAGTGGATGACGCCGAGCGCGACGTCGAGGCGGCGGCGCTGCCCGCCCGAGTACGTCTTGATCTTGCGGTCGGCGAACTCGTCGAGCTGGAACGCGCGGATGGCCCCGACGGCCAGCTCCTGCGCCACGGACTTCGACAGCCCGTGCATCCGGGCCTGGAGCACCAGGTCCCGCCGGGCGGTGGAGTCGTCGTAGGTGCCGCTGGCCTGCGCCACGAAGCCGATCCGCCGCCGGACCTGCGCGGGTGAGCGCAGCAGGTCGACACCGGCGATGGTGGCCGCTCCCCCGCTGGGCCGGATCAGCGTGGCGAGCATCCGCAGCGTGGTGGACTTGCCCGCGCCGTTCGGGCCGAGGAAACCGACGATCTCGCCGCGCCGTACCGCGAAGTCGACGCCGCGTACCGCGTCGACTGTGGTGGCGCCCCGCCCGCGCCCGACCCGGAAGGACTTGCGAAGGCCGGTGGCCTCGATCATCGAGCCTCCTCGTGCGGCACGACGCCTGCGCGGGTGCGTCAGGTCAGGCTAGTTCGGCCCCGACGGTTGGACAACGGTCGATGCGTCAGGCGTCGGGAGCCGTCCGTGCCAACGCGGCGAGGTGCGACGCCGCCGCGCGGGCGCCGCCGGCCGCCGCGAACGACTCCCCCACCCGGCGCGCTCCCGTCCGGTACGCCGGTTCGTCGAGCACCGCGCTCAGCGCGGCGGTCAGCTCCGCCGGGGTCGCCGAGTGGAAGGAGACCTCCCGGCCGGCGCCGGCCCGGCGTACCTGACGCGCCACCTCCGGGTGGTCGTGCCGGATCGGCGCGACCACCACCGGCACGCCGTGGGCCAGCGCCTCGGAGACCGTGCCCAGCCCGCCGTGGGACACCAGCGCGTCCAGCCGGGGCATCAGCTCCAGCACCGGCACCCGGGGCACGACGAGCACGTGCGGCGGCGGGTCGGGCACCAGGCCGGCGCCCGCGGTGAGGATCACCTGGATCCGGTCGGCGAGCGGCACGGTCGCCGCCGTCATCCGCCGGTAGAAGTCGGCGGCCAGGTGCTCGGCCATCGTCCCGACCGTGACGAGCACATGCCGTCGGCCGGGATCCCACACCTCCCAGGCGAACGCGGGCGCGTTCGGCCGCCGTCCCAGCGCCGGCCCGGTGAGCACGCAGTGCGGCGGCAGCGGCACCGGGCCGGTCAGCGCCGTCGTGGTCAGGCCGATCACGAGGTACGGCGAGAAGCGCAGGTCGATCGTCTCGTCCACCGGCAGGTCGGTCATCGCCCACACCCGGGCGACCTGGGCGTCCACCCAGTCGGTGAACTCGGGCATCTCCTCGGTCGGCGGCGTCAGCTCCAGCATGCCGACGCAGAACGTCGCCCACGGCAGCCGGCGGCGGTGCGCGGCCAGCGCGCCCGCGAGCGCGTACTGGTCGGCCACCACCACGTCCGGCCGGTACCGCTCGACCGCCGCGTCGGCGGCGTCGCGGACGAAGCGGTTGGCGGGCAGCACGTGCCCCTCCCAGAGGCTGCGCACCGAGGCCGCCCCGGACGCGCCGTCGGGGCGGTAGTAGCGCTTGCCGGTGGGGAACAGCGTGGCGTCCGGGCCGACCAGCGGGTGCAGGTCGCTGCGCGGCCCGACCCAGGCCACCTCGTGCCCGGCCGCCTCCAGTTCCTGGGCGATGGCGACCGGGGCGTGCAGATGGGACTCCACCGGCAGCACGACGAACAGGAAGCGAGCCACGTCGATATGATCGCACGCGCGTTGACATCCATCGGCGTCACTGATCTGATCCGTGACGTGACGGTACGCGCATGACGGCGATCGACGCCGTCTCGGTGTTCCTGCCGCAGCGCCGGGTGCCGGTCGAGAGCCTGGCCGTGCCGCTGGGCCTCAGCGACATGCAGGTCCGCCTGTTCCGCCGCTTCCACGGCCTGACCGAGGTCCGCCGCGACCCCGGGCTGTCCCTGACCGACCTGCTGCTGCGCGCCGCGGCCGGCCTCACCGCGCTGTCCACGCTGCGGCGGCGGGTGCGGTTCGTGGTGTACGGGCGGGCGTTCCCGGTGGTCACCCCCTATCCGGTCAACCCGCTGCACGAGGTGTGCCGCACGCTCGGGCTGGGCCACGCGCTCGCGTTCACGCTCACCCAGCAGTCCTGCGCGAGCGCGTTGGCCGCGATCGACGTGGCCGGGCGGCTGCTCGCGTCCGAACCGGACACGCCGGACGGCCCACCGCTCGCGTTGGTGCTCACCGGGGAGAAGGCGTTCACCCGCGACGCCCAGTTCATCCCGGAGACGTCGGTGTTCAGCGAGGGCTCCTCGGCCTGCCTGCTCAGCGCCGGTGGCGGCCGCGACCGGCTGCTCGCGTACGCCTGCCACCAGCGGGGCGAGTTCGACGTCGCCGGCGGCGAGTCCCCGGCGCGGTTCCAGCGGGCGTACCGGCCGGCGCTGGCCGAGGTGATCGGCCGGGCGCTGGACCGGGCCGGGATCGGGCTGTCCGAGCTGCGGCTGGTGCTGCCGCACAACGTCAACCTGATGACCTGGAAGCGGCTGTGCCGGTTGATCGGGCTGCCGCTGGACCGGGTGCTGCTGGACAACGTGACCGACACCGGCCACGTGTTCTGCGCGGACGCGTTCGTCAACTACCGCACCGCCCGGGAGCGCGGCCTGCTCCGGCCCGGTGACCGGTACCTGGTCGCGGCGGTGGGCGCCGGGGACGGCGCGACGTTCGCCGCCATGGTGTTCGAGCACTGACCGGCGTACGGGAGGCCACCATGGACGACGGGCTGCGCCTGCTGCGGGCCGCGCGGCACACCGTCACCGGCCCGGCCGCGCTGCTCGGCGATCCCAGGCTGCGCGGCCGGGCCGCCGAGTACCTGACGGACCTGACCCGGCCGTACGGGCTGCGAGTGCCCGACGGTCTGTTCGACGCGCCGCCGGGAGCGCTCGGGCAGTCGTACGGGGAGATGGCCGCCGAGCTGATCCCGGCCGTCGTGCCGCCGGACGAGCCGGTGGACCTGCTGGTGCTGGCGTTCGCCGTGCACGACATGCTGCCCGGCCGGGCAACAGCCGCGTACCTCAGTCACGTCTGCCCGGGCACGCCGATGTCGTTCGCGCTCTGCGACCAGGGCTCGGCGGCGGCGTTCACCGGACTGCGGATCGCCCGCGAGTACGGGTGCCGCCGCGCCCTGCTGGTCACCGTCGAACAGGCGGTCCTGCCGTACGACGCGGTGGCGCCCCTACCGGCCCGCCACCGGGCCGTGGCCATGCTGTACGGCGCGCTCGCCGACGACAGCGCTCACCGCGGCGGTGACGCAGCCGGCGACACCGCACGGCCCGGCGACAACGACGCGACCGGCGGCGACAACGACGGTGAGGCCGGCGGTCCCGAGCGGATCGGGCTCGGCGACGGCGCCCGGGTGACCGCGCTGCGCCAGCACGCGGACGTCCGGGCGGATGACGTGGCCGCGCTCGCGGCGGCCGAGGTGCGCGAGCTGACGGCCGGACGTACCGATGTCGCGGTCGTGCTCGGCGCGGACCTGGCCGCCGCGTGGCCCGGCCACAGCGGTCACGCGGTCACCACCGGTCCGGCGAGGCAGCCGTCCACGGGCCTCTGGTGGGCGCTGCTGGACCGTCTCTCCGAGGACGCGGCACGGCCCCGGCCGGTGGTGGCGGCCGACTACGAGCCCGGCCTGGGCTACCTGAGCGTTGTCGCGCTGGAGCCGGCCGGACGGTCAGAGCCCGTCGGCGAGCGCGGCGCGCACGAACGCGCACAGCCGCTCGTTGGCCTCCGGGGAGCCGACGGTGATCCGGACCCCGGCGCCTGGTAGCGCCATCACCAGGATGCCCGCCTCCCGGGCCCGCTCGGCGAACGGCACGGCCCGCTCCCCCAGCGGTAGCCACACGAAGTTGGCCTCGCTGGGCGCCACCGTGAGCCCGAGGCCGCTCAACGCGTCGACCAGGCCGGTACGAGCCGCCACCAGTTCCGTGCACCGCCGGGACAGTTCCGCGCCCACCTCCGGCGTCAGGCTCGCCACCGCCGCCGCCTGGGCGAGAGCGCTCGGGAAGAACACCGCCCCGGTGAGCGCGGCGGCCCGGGTGAGCCGGGGCGGCACCACGGCGTACCCGACGCGCAGCGCGGCCAGCCCGTACGCCTTGGAGAACGTGCGCAGCACGCAGACGTTGTCGTACGCCCGGTACAGGTCCATCCCGTCCGGCGAGCGCGGGTCGGTGACGAACTCGCGGTACGCCTCGTCCACGATCACCGGGACGTCGGCCGGGATGCGGTCCAGGAACGCCTCGACGTCGTCGCGGCGCAGCGCCGCCCCGGTCGGGTTGTTGGGATTGCACAGCAGCACGCACCGGGTCCGGTCGGTGACCGCGTCCGCCATCGCGGGCAGGTCGTGGTCGTACCCGTCCATCGGAACCGGCACGGCGCGGGCGCCGGCGTTGCCGATGATCAGCGGGTAGCCCTCGAACGACAGGGCCGGGTGGACGACGTCCGGGCGCGGCCCGAGGGACTGCACGAGGTGCTGGCACAGCCCGGCCGAGCCGGGGCCGACGAGGATCGCCTCCGGGCCCACGCCGAGCCGCGCCGACAGCGCCGCCACGAGCGCCGACGACAGCCGGTCCGGGTAGCGCTGGAGCGTCGCGGCGGCGTCCTCGACCACCCGCCGCACCCCCGGTAACGGCGGGTAGGGCGTCTCGTTCATGGACAGGTCGGCCGGCGGTTGCGTCCCGACGGCGGTGGCAGGCGTCATCATCGCTCACTTTCCGACGGGACCGGCGGGGACGTGGTGTGCGCGTGCCGGTCGGCCAGCAGCCCGAGCTGGTACAGCCGGTCGACCGCGGAGAGCGGCCGGACGTCGGTGCCGGAAAGGTTCCCGGCGGTGAGCCCGAGCAGCCGGGGGTTGGCGGCGGTCCGCCGCATCATCCGCGCGCCGAGCAGCTTCGGCAGCCCGGACACGGCGGTGATCATGCGGGAGGCGTTGTGGCTGACGGTGGCGACGTGGTCCAGCCGGGGCCGGCGCGCCGCCTCGAAGGCCCGCAGCGCCCGGTCCACGGCGGCCGGTTCCGGCGCGCCACCCTCGGCGGCCAGGCAGGCCGCGAGCGTCTCGGCGTCACCGAGGGAGCTGTTGACGCCCTGCGCCGCCATCGGGTGCACCGCGTGGGCGGCCTCACCGGCGAGCGCGAGACCCGGTACGGCCAGTCGTGCGCTGCGCAGCCGGTAGACCGCGAGCAGCTGGCGCCGGTGCAGGTTCACGCGCACGGCCGGGCCCAGCCGGCTGATCGCCGGGACGTCGGCGAGCAGTCGTCCGCACCACGCGTCCAGGTCGACCCGTCCCCGGAACTCGTCCGGCGCGACCTGCACGTAGAGGCGGCACCGCCCGCCCGGCAGCGGGTAGACCAGGCAGAGTCCCCGGCCGGTGCGGTAGGCGGACACCTCGTCGGCCACCTCGGCACCGGCCATGTCGAAGGCGACCAGGCCGTGCGGGTACTCCCGGCGCTCCACGCCGATCCCGGCCGCCCGGCGCAGCGGCGAGGACATGCCGTCGGCCGCGACCACGAGCGGCGCCGGTATCTCGCGCTCGGCGCCGTCCACGACGGCCCGGACGCCGCCGACGCGGCCGTCGCTGTCGCGCCGGACACCGGTCACCCGCACGCCCCACCGGACCTCCACGGTGGCGGGTAGCCGGTCGGCCAGGACCGCGCGCAGGTCGCCGTAGTCGGCGCAGAGGATCTGCCGGTACGCGCCGGGCAGGCTCGCGTAGTCCAGGCAGAGCAACGGCTCGCCGTACGCGTCGCGGATGGCCAGCCGACCGACCGGGCGTGCGCCGGTGGACCGCAGGGCGTCCAGCGTGCCCCAGGAGTCGAGGATGCGTACCGTCTCGGGCTGGAGGATCTCGCCCTTGGCGATCGACGCGGGGGCGCGCTGCCGGTCGAGCACCAGGACCCGCAGCCCGAGTGCGCCGAGCGCGTAGGCGCAGGCCAGCCCGCCGGCGCCGGCGCCGGCCACCACGACGTCGGCGGTCATCGGGCCACCGCGCCCGGTGCGGCGCCGGATCGCGCGGCGGCGGCGCTGCGGTACTCACCGAGCGCCCGCAGCGCGAGCGCCTGGGTGATCACCGCGTTCGGGTACCGCATGTGGTGGCGGATGTAGTTGCAGACCCGGGCGGCGGGCCAGGCGCCGTCCGGCCCGGCGGCGGCCACCAGCCAGGCCACGCCCCGGTCGACCGCGTCGGCGGCGTCGGGATCGCCGACCGCGATCAGGCCCTGTACGGCCCAGGCCGTCTCCTCGACGGTGCCGTCGGTGCCGTCGCCCGGCCCCCACGAGCCGTCGGGCAGCTGGGTGTCGCGCAGCCACCGGGCCGCGCGGCGCACCACGTCGTGCCGGGCGTGCCCGACCCGGGACAGCGCGGCGACCACCACAGCGGTGCCGGAGGTGTGGTCGCGGTACCAGAGGTTCTCGAACGTGCCGTCGGGCGCGGCGCGCGTCAGCAGCCAGGCCGCCGCCCGGGCGACGGCCGGATGGTCGTCCGGGTGCCCGGCGTCGTGCAGCGCGAGGATCGCCTGGCTGGTGATGGCCGGGCAGGGGCCGTCGTTGGCGAGCTTGGTGTCGCGGACCCAGAGGCTCCACGAGCCGCGGCTGTCCTGGCGGCCGGCCAGCCACGCCAGTCCCTGGCGCAGCACCGGGTCGGCCCCGGCGCCGGGGAGGCCGGCGAGCGCGGAGAGGATCTCGGCCGACTCCAGCGTGACCGGCCAGCCGCGGGCGTTCGAGTAGCTCCACCCGCCCGGCGGCACGCCCAGCACCTCGAACGTCTCCGTCTTGCGGGCGGCGTGGAGGAAATCCCGGGTGGCGTGCAGCCGGGGATCGGCGGCGTAGCCGGCCGCGATCAACCCGGTCGCCGCGTACCCGGACCGGGTGAGGTCCAGGTTGGTGACCGCGTCCCAGGCCCCGTCGGGGCGTACCGCCCGGCGCAGCCAGCCGGTGACGGCGCGCGCGATGTCCGGCGCCTCGCCGCTGCGGGCCAGGCCGAGCAGGACGAGTGCGGCGGGCCACGGATCCTCGCTGAGCGCTCCGGTACGGCCCTCGTGGTCGTGGATGGACCGGAGCAGCCGTACCGCCGCCGGACGGGCCCGGCGCAGCGTGGCCCGGCGTAGCCGGCCGGCGGGCAGCATGTCGGACTGCATGAGCGCGAGCCCGACGAACGGCGCGGTACGGAACGACAGGCGCTGCCGGCGTACCCGGTCGAACAGGACGATCTCCAGCGGCAGCCGGCGCAGCGGGCCGGCCTCGGCGGTCATCCCGGCCATCGTGAGCAGTTGCCGGCAGAGCAGCGAGATGGCCGGATCGGTGATCGTGTCGACGCCGCCGAGCGTGGCCAGCCGGGCCCGGCCCGCCGCGACCGCGTCGGCGCTGCCGGAGGGCGCGCTCAGGGCCAGCGCCGCGACCGCCACGGCGGTGGGTACGACAGCGGTGCCGGCGCCCACGACGCCACCCCAGCCGCCGTCGTCGTGCTGTGCGCGGCGCAGCCAGGCGGCTCCGGCGTGGACCAGGTCGGCGCCACCGGACGGGTCCGCGGCGTGCAGCGCGGCGACCGCGCCGGCGGTGCCGAGCACCGAGGCGGGCGGGTCGTCACCGAAGGCGCCGTCGGGACGGCGGCGGCGGAACAGCGCCTCGGCGCCCGCGGCCACCGCCTTCCCGACGGCCTCGGCGGTCACAGCGGTCATGGCGCGTCCTCCAGAGGCAGTCGACTGTGGGCGGCGAGGGTCAGGCCCGCTACCGGCGGGCCGAGTTCGTGCCGGACGCGCATGCCGCGCTGCGCCAGCCAGGTCAGCAGCACCATCGGCAGCGCGAGCGCGAGCTGCACGGCGACGCCGAGGCCGAGCCCGACGGCCGCCGAGGCCAGCACGACCCGCTCGACGACCAGGACCGAGTGGGCGCGCAGCGCCACCAGGACGGGCATCCCGTCGCGGCGCGCCACCAGCGGGGCCAGCGCGACGACGCCGGTGACCAGGACGACGAGCACCGTGGCCAGGTACGCCGTGCGGGTGCCCGGCCCGGCCAGCAGTCCGGCGGTCACGGCGGCGCCGATCGTGACGGCGTAGAGCGCCACCACGGTCCGCACGGCCACCGGCACGCCCCGCCCCACCGGCAGCGTGCGGTAGCCGCCGGCGCGGTCGCCGTCGATGTCGCGCAGCGCGCCGACCAGGTTGGACATCGCATCGTGCGACCAGAACGCGACGACGAGCGCGAGCAGCACCGGCACCGCCCAGGGCCGGTGCGGCGCGAGGCCGGCGGCGAGCGCGCCGTAGCCGAGCGCGACCGCGCCGAGGGCGCCGCGGACCAGGTTGCCGGCGATCCCCCGGGCCTTGAACCACCTGCTGTACGCGACGATGCCGCATCCGGCCAGCAGCGCCGCCACTGTGGTGCCCCAGCCACCCAGCACGGCCAGGACACCGAGCGCGGCGAAGCAGGCGCTGCCGCACCACAGGGCCGTGCCCGCGCCCAGCCGGCTGGACGGGATCGGCCGGTGCGGCTTGCTGCCGGCGTCCAGGTCCCGGTCGAAGTAGTCGCCGAGATAGTGGCCGCCCAGCCAGCCGGCGGTCGGCGCGGCCCAGGCCGACAGCAGCAGCCACGGATCGCGCCGGCCACCGGCCACGGCGGCGCCGGCCAGGCCGACCAGCCCGACGTACCAGAGGGTGTAGGGCCGCCAGGTCTCCACGTGGGCCCGCAGTGCTCGCACGGCGCCGGCCGTGCTCACGCCATCTCGCTCGTCATCCAGGCCGCGATGCCGGTGAGCACGTCCGCGCTCGCGGACGGGGTGAGCACGGCCAGTTCCGCGCGGGCCCGCTCGGCGTGCTCCACCATCCGCCGCCGGGCGCCGTCGACAGCGCCCGCGTCGCGGAGCAGTGCGGTGACCCACTCGACGTCACCGGGGCCGGCGCCGCGCCGGTGCAGTACCGCCAGCAGCTCCACCCGGGCCGCGTCGCTGATCGCGTCGTACGCCAGCAGCAGCGGCAGGGTGGGCCGGCCGTTGTTGAGGTCGCTCGTCGCGGGTTTGCCGGTCTGTTCCGGGGTGGACAGGTAGGACAGCAGGTCGTCGCGGATCTGGAACGCGGTGCCGACGTGCTCGCCGTAGCGGGCCAGCGCGGCCGACACCCGCGGGTCGGCGCCGCCGAGCAGCGCGCCGATGTGGCACACGGCGCGGAACAACGAGCCGGTCTTGAGCCGGATCATCTCCGGATACCAGCGGGCGCCCGCGTCCAGGTCGCCGACGAGCCGCTCCTCCATCGCCTGGCCCCGGCACAGGTCCTGGCCCGCCTCGGCGAGCGCGGTCACGGCGGCGACGACCGACGCCGGGGGTACGGCCCGGCCGCCCTCCACGATCGCCTGGAAGGCGTGGAAGATGAGGTGGTCGCCGGCCACGATGGCGCCGGGGATGCCGTACGCGACCGGGACGGCCGGACGGCCACGGCGCAGCGTGTCGGCGTCGATGATGTCGTCGTGCACGAGCGTCGCGACGTGCAGGTACTCGGTGCCGAGCGCGGCCGCGAGGACGTCCCGGGGTGATCCACCCACCGCCTCGGCGGCGTGCAGCGTCATCATCGGACGGAGCATCTTGCCCGCCGGCAGCAGCGCGTAGCGCACGATCGCGTCGAGCCGGTCGGGCGTCTCCGGCCACCGCCGGCCGAGTTCGGCGCGCAGCAGCCGCCCCGATTCGCTGCGGGCCAGGTCGTCGATGAAGGACGGATATCGCGTGGAGCCAGCAACCGTCATGACGCGTCGACCCTTTCGCCAGGGATCGGCTAGTCGCCACGCGAGACGTTACCGCTCGGTCCTCCCGTGAACAACCATTGATAAATGCGCGTGGATATGGGTGGCCGCAAATGTCGTGACAGCATTCTTCAGCACATTGACCGATGCCCAGAGAAATCCGCCGTTTGACCCACGGCCGCCATGTCGATGCATATACGTCAATGTTCGGGCGCACGGGGCGGCATCGGACAGGTGCGACCCGCCCGGCCCGCTCAGCCGCCGGCGGCGAACTCCATGAGTGTCAGCCCGTCGGTGCCGTGGTAGGTGCGCCGGGGTGCCAGCCCCGCCGCGGCGGCCAGCGCGGCGAACTCGGGCAGCCCGCGCTCGCGGCCGCCGACGAGCACCAGCATCCGCAGGTCGTACGGCGACAGGTACGGCACGTGCGGCACCGTCGGCAGCACCTCGATGACGAGCACCCGGCCCGTGCTCCCGGCCGCCTCGGCACAGCGCCGCAGGATCGCGGTGGCGTGGGCGTCGCTCCAGTCGGTGAGCGCGCGGGAGACCACGTACACGTCGGCACCGGGCGGCAGCGGGCCGAAGAAGTCCCCGACCACGACCTCGGCCCGGTCGGCGAGGCCGCACCCGGCGAACGTCGCGGCGGCGGTGGCCACCGGCTCGTCGCGGTCGACGAGCGTGCCCCGCAGGTGCCGATGGGCGCCCAGCACCTCCCGCAGCAGCCCGCCCGCGCCCCCGGCCACGTCGACCACGCGCCCCACCTCGTGCCAGGGGTAGAGCGCCGCGACCTCCGGCGCGGTGAACCGCTGCTGGCTGAGCATCAGCGCGTCGAAGTAGGCCCGGTGGTCCGGGTTGGCGTCGAGGTCGGCCCAGAAGTCGCGCCCGTGCACCTCCCGGTAGCCGGGCCCGCCGGTGCGGATCGCATGGGGCAGGCCCGTCCAGGCCAGGTCCATCCGCGCGCCGAGACCGGCGAGGTCCAGGTAGGCGCCGTGGCCACCGCCGGCGCGGTCGCAGAGCAGCTCGCCGACATCGGTCAGGCCGAACACGTCCGGCGACACCTCGACGAACACGCCCCGGTGCACGAGGTAGCGCAGCAGGCGGCCCAGCGCGGAGACGTCCGCGCCGCAGGCGTCGGCCAGCTCGCCCAGGCCGGTGACGCCCGCGGCGATCCGGTCCGGCACGCGCAGCGTCACCGCCGTACGCACCGCGAACGGGGTGGCCAGGTCGGTGAGCCGGTCGAGCCGCTCCCCCGCGTCACCCTCGATCGGGGCATCGATCGACACCGGCGCCTCCTCCCGCGTCGCGGGCCGGCAGCGCCGCCCCCGCCGGTGCGAATGCTTCCAGGCCTACGGCGGGTGAGTCAACGACAACGGCTGGTTAGGACATTCATGAACGTGGAACAATGCGCGGACCAGCCGTGGCGCGCAGACCGGAGGGATCACCGATGACCACATCCATCGCGGCCGAGGTCCGGCTCGTCTCCGGCGCGCTGGGCGCCGAGGTCCACGGCATCGACCTGAACACGCTCACCGACGAGGGCTTCGCGCTGATCCACGACCTGCTGCTGAAGCACCAGGTGGTCTTCCTCGCCGGCCAGACCGGGCTGACGCCGCAGGCGCACGTCGCGTTCGGCCGCCGCTTCGGCGAGGTGGAGCTGCACCCGTACCTGCCCCGCCTGGAGGGGCACCCGGAGATCGTCGTGATCGACTCCGCCGACGGCGGCAAGGTCGACGTCTGGCACACCGACATGACGTTCCACCAGAGCCCGCCGATCGCCTCGATCCTGCACCTGATCCAGCTGCCCGAGGTCGGCGGCGACACCATGTGGACCAATCAGTGCCGGGTCTACGAGACGCTCTCCGCGCCGATGCGGGACCTGCTCGACGGACTGACCGCCATCCACGTCATCCGGATCGGCACCGAGTTCACCAGCCGCGCAGAACACCCGGTGGTCCGGGTGCACCCGGAGACCGGGCGCCGCTCGCTGTACGTCAACCGGCTGTTCACCTCGCACATCCCGCAGCTGACCCGCAACGAGAGCGACGCGCTGCTGGAGCACCTGTTCACCTTCTCCGAGAGTCCCCAGTTCACCTGCCGCTACCGCTGGCGGACCGGGGACGTCGCGGTGTGGGACAACCGGGTCACCCAGCACTACGCCGTCAACGACTACGACGGCCTGCGGCGCGGGCAGCGGATCACCGTGCTCGGCGACCACCCGGCCGGGGACGCGCCCCGGTGGGAGCACTACGTCCCGGCGCCCGGCCAGCGGTACTGGCCGGACCGGGTGAACGCGGTGGAGAGCTACTGACCGCCGGTCACCAGGTGACCGGGAAGGAGGCGATGCCGCCGTTCATCCGGTCGTGCCGCCACGGGATCTCCGCCGGCGGCACCGCCGGCGTCAGCCCCGGCATCCGGGTCAGCAGCGCGCCGAGCGACAACTCCACCTGCATCCGGCCCAGCGCCGTGCCGAGGCAGAAGTGCGGCCCGAACCCGAAGGTCAGGTGCGGCACGCCGGGCCGGCGGTCGATGTCGAAGACGTTCGGCTCGGGGAAGAACCGGGGGTCGCGGTTGCCGGCCCACGGGATCGCCATCACGCAGTCGCCGGCCCGCATCCCGACGCCGCCGAGGACCAGGTCCTCGCGGACCACCTGCACCCGGAACATGGCGCTCACCGACGTGTAGCGCAGGATCTCGTCGGTGGCCGCGGAGAGCTTGCCCGGCGCGGCGCGCAGCTTCGCCAGCTGCGCCGGGTGCCGGAACAGCGCGAGCAGGCCCGCGCTCGTGGAGTTGATCTCCAGCCCGCCGAGCAGCACGCCCATGGCCAGCTCGACCAGTTCGGCGTCGGCCAGTTCGTGCGCGTCGCCGCCGCGGACCCAGGCCGAGAGCAGGTCGTCGCCGGGCTCGTCCCGCTTGCGCGCCAGCTGCCCGGCCAGGTAGTCCCGCAGCTCCGCCTGCGCGGTGGCGGCGGCCGCCGAGCCGTACGCGGTGACCGAGTTCAGCCCCTCGATCCAGCCGTAGAACCGGGGCCGGTCGGCGGCCGGAACGCCGAGCACGTCGCAGACCACGAGCACCGGCAGCGGCGCCACCAGTCCGGCCACCACGTCGGCCGGGCGGGGACCGGCGAGCATGGCGTCGACCAGTTCGTCCACCAGCCGCTGCACCCGGGGGCGGAACGTCCCGATACGCCGGGCGGTGAACGCGCGACCCGCCACCCGCCGCACCACCGCGTGCGCCGGACCGTCCATGTTCAGCTCGCGGGGACCGCCGCCGTCCGGTGTGGTGGTCGCGCCCAGCGGGAGCCGGGAGAAGCGGGGGTCGGCCAGTACGGTGCAGCAGTGCTCGTAGCCGAGCACGAGCCAGGCGGCCCGCCCGTCGGGCAACCGGACCCGGCTGACCGGCTCGGTGACGACCATCTCCAGCAGCTCGGCGGGAAGGTCGCCGGTGAACGGTTCGAACGGATAGGAACGCAGCCCGGAATTGACTGTCACGGCGCCACCGGCCGGCTGATCGCGGTCCACGTCCGACATCGGCTAAGAGTCCAGCATCGGTTAGTCCGGCGTCAATATCCGCCGCATGCGTCCGCGACCTTCCGCGTACCGGTGCCGATCACCTAGCATCGGTTCTCCAGGGCTGCCGTTTCGCCGCGCGGATTGGTGGGATTTGACTGCGCCGCTGCGAATTCTGATGTCGACGTGGGGCTGGCGGTCGCATTTCTACAGCCTGGTCCCGCTCGGCTGGGCGTTGCAGGCTGCCGGCCACGAGGTGCGGGTGGCCAGTCACCCGTCGATGGCCGCCACGATCAGCGCGGCCGGGCTGGCCGCCGTACCCCTGGGCGAGGACGTCGACTTCGCCGAGGCGTTCGCCGGCCGGATCGGCGCGGTGGCCCCGCTCGGTGGTTCCGCGCCGGCCGGCGCCGTCGAGCCGGCGATCACCGCCGACGGCGGGGTGGTCCGGTTCGCCGACGCCGTCCTCGACGACCTGGTCGCCTTCGGCCGGACCTGGCGGCCGGACCTGGTTCTCTGGGAGCCGTTCAACCTCGCCGCGCCGGTGGCCGCCGCCGCGCTGGGCGTGCCGGGCGTGCTGAACCTGTGGGGGCCGGACTCCTCGACCACGCTGCGCCTGGACCCGGACTCGGTGGTCGGGCCGCTGGCCGCCCGGTTCGGACTCTCCGCCGCCGACGTGCCGCTGGACGGCGTCCTGACGCTCGATCCGGTGCCGCCGCCCATGCAGGTGCCGATGCGGCGTCCCGGCCGTCCGGTGCGGTTCGTGCCGTACAACGGTCCGGCCGTGGTGCCGGACTGGCTGCGCCGCCCGGCGGACCGGCCCCGGGTGTGCGTCACGGCGGGCACCATGATGGCCGGCGCCGGACTGCACGACCGGCTCGACCTGGGCGGGGTGATCCGGGCGGTGGCCGGGCTCGACGTGGAGGTCGTCGTGGTGGTCGAACCGCGCCAGCACGAGGGGCTGGGGCCGCTGCCGGCCCGGGTCCGCCTGGTCGACGGGCCACTGGCGGTACGGCTGGTGCTGCCGACCTGCGCCGCGCTGGTGCAGCAGGGCGGGGCCGGCACCACCATGACCGCGCTCGCGTACGGCGTGCCGCAGCTCGTCCTGCCGCAGGTCAGCGACCAGCACTTCAACGGCGAGCGGCTGGCCGCCACCGGCGCCGGCGCCTCGCTGACGGGAGAGCGGGCCACCGCCGCCGCGGTGCGGGACCTCGTCGGCGAACTGGCCGGCGACGGGCCCCGGCGGCGGGCCGCGGCCCTGATGCGTGACCGGGTCCACGCCATGCCCGCCCCCGCCGAACTGGTGCCGACGCTTGCCGCCCTGGCCCGGGGCGGCCCGATCTGAGGAGTCGCAGATGACGCAGGAGCCACCGGCCATCACCTACCCGCTCGCGCCGGCTCCGACGATCTACCACCCGTCGCCGGACTACACCCGGATGCGCGAGACGTGCCCGGTGGCCCGGGTCGAGCTGCCCGACGGGGCGTGCGCGTACCTGGCCACCCGGCACGCCGACGTGCGCCGGGTCTTCACCGACCAGCGGTTCAGCCGGGCCGCCGCGGCCGGCCCCAACCGCCCGACCCGGGAACTCGGCTCGCTCGCGGAGGACTCGCTGATCGGGATGGACCCGCCGCGGCACACCACGATGCGCCGGGCCGTCTCGCACGCGTTCACCGTCCGCCGGGTGGAGGAGCTGCGCCCGAGGGTGTCGGCGCTCGTCGACCGGATGATCGACGACCTGGAGGCGGCGGGTCCGCCGGCCGACGTGATCACGCATGTCTCCGGCCCTCTGCCGATCTCTGTGATCAGCACGCTGTTCGGTATCCCGGACCGGGAGCGGGAGCGGGTACGCCAGTGGTCGGACGCGCTCGTCGGCGACTGGGACGCCGACCCGGAGGCTCCCCGGGCCGCGCTGGAGGCGTTCCGCGAGCTGATCGACCAGCGGCGCCACGAGCCCGGCGACGACCTGATGAGCGCGCTCATCGCGGTCTGGGACGAACACGACGACCTGACCGAACGGGAGCTGGTCTCGGTCACCGCCGGGATCTTCGTAGGCGGGCACGAGACCACCACCAACCAGCTCAACCTGTTCCTGCTCGTGCTGGCCCGCCATCCCGAGCAGCTCGCCGCGCTGCGCGGCGACGATCCGGTGGCGGTCGCCCGGGCGGTCGAGGAGCTGTCCCGCTTCATCCAGCTCGGCGACAACGGGGTGCTGCTGCCCCGGGTCACGACCGAGGAGGTGGAGCTGGGCGGCGTACGACTGCCGGCCGGCGCCGCGGTGCTGCCGGCGATCGCGTCGGCCAACCGGGACGCCACCGTGTTCCCCGGTGCGGACACGCTCGACCTGAGCCGCGTCCACAACCCGCATCTGGCGTTCGGCGCCGGCCCGCACCACTGCCTGGGCGCGGCGCTGGCCCGGATGGAGTTGCAGGAGGCGCTGGGTGCGCTGCTGCGGCGGCTACCCGGGCTGCGGCTCGCGGTCGACGAGTCGGAGCTGCGGTTCCGGCCGGGCCTGGTGGTGCGCAGCCTGGAGTCGCTGCCGGTGACCTGGGACCGGTGACCGTCAGCCGCCCGCCGATCCGGGCGTGACCCGGGTCGGCGCGGCGGGGTCGAGGGCCGCCTCCACCGCCACCTCCTCCACGCCGCGCAGCAGCCGCTCCGCCTGCTCCTCGGTGAAGCAGCCGAAGTCGAAGATCACCTGAAGGTGGACCGTCTCCGGCTGGTCCTCGACGGTGATGAACATCTGCTCGGGCAGGTGGTCCAGCGGGCCGTCCCAGACCAGGAACGTCTCGTCCGCCCGGCGGCGGATCCGCTCGGCGGTCACCGGGTCGTCGTGGAGCCCTCCGTCGGCCGCCTGCCGGGTGGTCACCCGCCGGTCGTTGATCCGGCAGGTGATCCGGGCCGGGTACCCGCGTTCCGCGTCCAGCCGGTCCGATACCTCGGCGAGCTGGGCCGGGTCGTAGTAGGCGTACTTGCCGGCGGAGACCGCGGCCCGGCGGGCGCGTGCCACCACCTCGTCCACAGTGGTGTCCGCGGTGTCGACGCTCAGCACGCCGTTCTGGCTGAGCGGGGCGATGGCCTCGGCGAAACCCGGCCGGAACCGGTTGCCGACGATGAGCTTCGCGGTGAGCGGGCTGACCCCGGTGGCCCGCCCGATCGCGACTGCGATGACCGCGAGCAGCACGCGCGAGGTGTCCGTCCGGGTCCGCGCCGCGATGGCCCGCACCGCCAGGTACGCCGCGGGCGAGCTGAACCGGCCGTGCCAGTACCGGTGGCCCCGGCGCCCACCGGCGGCCGGCTCACCGAACGTCAGGGGCGGGACGTCCCGCAGGTGTCCGGCCCAGTGACGCACGGCCCGGTCGCTGACCCGGCGCAGCGGCGGTGTCTCCTCCCGCCGGCCCAGGTCGAGGATCTGCACGGTACGGGGGTCGGCGACCCGGCGGTCCGGCCGGCCGGCCAGGCCGAGGTCGGCCAGGATCAGGGACGTGGCGGTGCCGTCCACCACGAGGTGGTCGATGGTCAGCACCCGGTGCACCAGGGCGCCGCGGTGCCGGATCACCGCCATCTTCACCGACCAGTCCCGGTAGAGGTCGTAGTGGCTCAGCAGACGGGCGTGGCCCAGGTCGTAGGCGAACGCCGCCACGTCGGCCGGGTCCGCGTCGTCGGGTACGTCCACCACGTCCAGGACCGTCTCGCCGGCGGCGGACACGACCTGGCACGGGCTGCTCCCGTCGACGGCGCCGAGCCGCATCCGCAACGCCGGGTGCCGGGTCATCAGCGCGGCGAACTCGTCCGCCACCTGCTCGACCGTGACACCCGCCGGTACCGGGTGGGCGCCGCTGACGTTGTGCGTCCAGCCGGTCTCCCGCATGTCCTGCATGATGGCCTTCTGCCCCCAGGTCAGGGGCGCGGTGCCGGCGCCCGGCCCGGCGAACGCCACGGGAACCTGGGCCTGGACCGTCTGCGCGAACACCCGTTCATCAGAGCAACGCGTATCGGCGTGTGTCAACGTGAGCGCGCACGGTTACGCTGCTGTCCATGCGGGACGCCGTCCGGGTCTGGATCCTTGCGGCAGCGGTGCCGGCGGGCGAGCTGGCCCGGTACCGGGCGGTGCTCGACGCGGACGAGCGGGACCGGGCCGCGCGGTTCGGCACCGGGGTGCTGCGGGACCGGTTCACGGTGGCGCACGGCGCCCTGCGCGTCCTCGCCGGGCGGGCCACCGGCGCGCCACCGGCGGCGCTGACCTGGCGCCGCGGCCGGTACGGCAAACCGGCGCTGACCGCACCGTGGAGCGGCCTGCACACGAGCCTGTCGTACTCCGGCGATCTCGTCGCGGTCGCGCTCGGCGAGGGCCGTCCGGTCGGGGTGGACATCCAGCACGTCGCGCCGGGCGGGGATCCGGTGTCCGCGTCCGCGCGCTTCTTCGACCCGCGGGAGGCACGGCACGTCGCCGCCGGGCCGGACCAGGCCGGCCGGGCGCTGCGGTTCACCCGGCTGTGGGCCCGCAAGGAGGCGGCCGTCAAGGCGGCCGGGGGCCGGCTGTGGCCCAACCTCGGGATGCCGGTGCACCGGGGCGACGTGGTCGAGTGCGTCGAGCCGGCGGGACCGCACCGGCTCACCGACCTGCCCACGCCAGCCGGGTACGCGGTGGCGGTCGCGCTCGCCGGGGACCGGCCGTACGACGTCGACTGCCGCACCGACCTCGGTCACGACGAGTGACGATTGCCGTACCCGTTGACACCCGCCGATGTCCCCTGCTCTGATGGCTCCATGCCGACGCGCATGATCGACTCGCGGGACGCCCGGTGCTAGAGCACGACGCGCCGGCCGCCGCGCCGCCCCGTGACCAGGTCGTGGACCGCCTGACCGTGTTGCTGACCCGGATGCTCCGGCCGGACGCGCCGGTCACCGAGCAGACCCAGTTGATGGACGAGCTCGGCCTCAGCTCCTCCCTCGGCCTGGAGTTGCTGCTGGCGCTGGAGGACGAGCTGGAGATCCAGATCGACGTCGAGGAGCTGGACGAGGACCGGATGGCCACGCTCGGCGACCTGGCCGACTACATCACCGCCAACTCCACCCCGCGCTGAGCAGGCCGACCATGGACCGGCCGAGCCTGAGCGTCGTGGTGCCCGCGCACGAGAACGGATCGGCGCTCGACGCGACGCTGCGCTCGCTGACCCGGCAGACGCTGCCGCCCGGGGACTTCGAGGTGGTCGTCGGCGACGACGGCTCGGCCGTGGCGCTGGGCCCGGTGGTGGACGCGTACCGGGACCGGCTGCGGATCGACTACGTCCGCAGCGAGCGGAACCGGGGCCGCAGCGCCAACCGCAACGCGGCGGCGGCCCGCGCCCGCGCGGACACGCTGATGTTCCTGGACGCCGACACGGTGGCGCATCCTGGGCTGCTGCAACGGCACCGGGACTTCCACGCCGGACGGGCCGGCCGGCCGGGGGTACTGCTCGGCCAGCGGTACGACCTGGACTGGGCCGGCGCGGACGCGCTGCGCCGAGGCGAGCCGGTCGCCCCGGCGATGCTCGACGCCGAGCGCGGCGACCCGCGGCTGGAGGACATCGCCCTCCCTCAGAGGATGGACGACTTCCCGAGCGCGCCCTGGGTGCTGGGCCTGACCCACAACGCGTCGGTGGACCACGAGTCGTTCCGGCGGGTCGGCGGCTTCGACGAGGCGATGGTCAAGTGGGGCTTCGAGGACCTCGACTTCTTCTACCGGGTGTTCCACCTGCACGGCGCACCGCCGGAGCTGTTCCGGCTGGACGTCGACGCGCTCTCCTACCACCTGCCGCACTTCCGCAAGACGTCCAACGGGCTCGCCTCGATGGACAACATGAAGTACCTGCTGCGCAAGCACCTGCGCTACGACGTCGAGGTGCTGTACGGGCTCAACACGTTCGGCCGGCACCTGGGCCGGATCCGGCTCTACGGCCAGGCGATCGAGGCGTACCGGGCCGGTGGGCTGGGCCGGCCGGACGTGCTGCCCGCGTCGCTGCGCGACGAGCTGGCGGTGAGCGCCGCGCTGGTCGTGGGCAACGGCGTGTCCGCGCTGGCCCTGGGCGCCGGGTCGCACACGTTCGACCACGACGCGCCGGTCGGCGAGACGAACTCGCACCTGCTCGGCACCGTGCTCCAGCAGTTCAAGGCCGGCGCGCTGGACGTGATCGTCAACGTCGACATGTGGCGGTGCCTGCTGCCCGAGGACCTGCCCGCGTTCCTCACCCGTGGGCTGCTCAAGGCCGACCGGATCGAGCTGGTCGCGACCCGTACCGGCCCGGACCAGCGCGCCCTGCTGCCGGTGCCGCTGGTCGCCGACCTCGACTACGTGGCCGACATGCTGCGCCCGCACTTCGCCGTCGCCGTCGCCGCGTACGACGCCGCCACGGTGATCACGCTCCGCTGAGGCCCAGCCGGCCGGTCAGACGGGCCGGCCGGTCAAGCGAGCCGGCCGGTCAAGCGAGCCGGCCGGTCAAGCGAGCCGGCCGGTCAAGCGAGCCGGCCGGTCAGGCGGGCCGCGCCAGGACGAGGCTGACGTTGTGGCCGCCGAAGCCGAACGAGTTGGACAGCACCGCGTCCACGGCCGACGCCCGCGCCTTCTCGCGGATGTGGTCGACCTCGCCCGCCCGCTCCGGGTCGTCCAGGTTGTGCGTGGGTGGCAGCAGGCCGCGACGCAGCGCCTCGACCGCGACGGCCGCCTCGATCACGCCGGAGACGCCGAGCATGTGCCCGGTCACGCCCTTTGTCGAACTCAGCGGTGGCGGGCCGGCGCCGTAGACCTCGGCGAGCGCGGCCAGCTCGGCGGCGTCCCCGGCCCGGGTGCTGGTGCCGTGCGCGTTGACGTACCCGATGTCGCCCGGCACCAGCCCGGCGTCGCGGACGGCCATCCGCATGCACGCGGCCGCGCCGGCGCCGTCGGGGCGCGGCGTGGTCGGGTGGTGGGCGTCGTTCGTGGCGCCCCAGCCGAGCACGTCGGCGTGGCGGTGGGCGCCGCGCGCGACGGCGTGTGCGGCGCGTTCCAGCACGAACACCCCGGCGCCCTCGCCGAGGACGAGGCCGTTGCGGCGGCGGTCGAACGGGCGGCTCGCGACAACCGGGTCGGCCCAGCCGCGGGCGAGCGCCCGGGCGTTGCCGAACGCGTACGCGAAGGTCGGGAACAGCGGCGCCTCGGCGCATCCGGCGAGCACCACGTCCGCCTCCCCGGCGCGCAGGATGCGCAGCGCCTCACCGATCGACTGCGCCCCGGCCGCGCACGCCGTGCCGATGGACGAGGTGTAGCCGTGGACGCCGAACTTGATCGCGATGCGGGCCGCGCCCATGTTCGGCAGCGTCCCGGGCAGCATGTACGGGCTGACCCCGAACCGGCCCCGCGCGGCGCGGCCGAGCACCTGTTCCTCCAGCATGGACAGGCCGCCGACGCCGGAGACGATGACCGCCACCCGGTACCTGTCGACGTCCTGGCCGATCCGCAGTCCGGCGTCGGCGAGCGCGTCCTCGGCGGCGCGCAGCACCATCACGATCGACCGGTCCACGACGCGGGACTCCGGGCCGGGCAGCACGCTCGCCGGGTCGATCGCGGGGGCGAACGCGGCGACGTCGACCACGCCGTGCAGCGGATGGTCGGCGGGCGGGCGGGAGAGCCCGGACCGGCCGTCGCAGACCGCGTCGAACACCTCGGCGGCGGTGGAGCCGACCGGGCTGACCAGCCCGATCCCTGTGACGGTGACCGGTTCGCGCATGCTCACCGGCCCCGGTGTGCCGGGCGGGCCGCCGGGACGCGGCGCGGCCGGGTGCCGTGCCCCGGCATCGGTCAGTGCGCCGAGGCCGGTGCGATGCGCGCCGCCACCGCCCGGCTGAACTCGCCGACGGTCATCATCGCGAGTTCCTCCGCCTCGTCGTCGTCGAAGGCGACTCCGAACCGGTCCTCCACGCGCACCGCCAGCTCGGCCAGGCCGAGGGAGTCCACGTCGAGCCCGGCGGGACCGAAGACCGTGTCGTCGTCGACGTCCGAGACGTCGTACTTCATCTCGGTGAGTGCGGCGAGGAGGAACGCGCGGATCTCGTCGGTCATGTCCGGTGTTTCCCTTCCACGGTGTCCTGGCGGCGCGCTCGACCTGCTCGACGGAACCTGTGAGGCGCGGAGCGGACACTCCGCGTAGTATCGACCTTACTCGATCGGGTTGGTTTGGCAAGGTGCCCGGTCGGCCAGCCGGACCGGCAATCGGTCGTACCCGCGCAGCATCAGCGCGCGGCGCGGCCCGGGCTCGGCGGCCAGCGCCGGGAAGCGGCCCAGCAGGCGGGGCAGGACCAGCCGCCCCTCGGCCCGGGCCAGCGTCGCCCCGAAGCAGTAGTGCGGCCCGGCGCTGAACGCCAGGTGCCGGTTGTCGGTGCGGGACGGGTCGAACCGGTCCGGGTCGGGAAAGCGGCGCGGATCCCGGTTCGCGGCGCCGGTCAGCACCACCACCGTCCGGCCGGCCGCCACCGGCAGGCCGGCGACCTCGGTGTCCGCGGCGGCGTACCGGACCGCGAAGTGCACCGGCGGCTCGTACCGCAGGATCTCCTCGACGTACGACGCCGCGAGCGACGGATCGGCGCGCAGCGCGTCTCGCGCGTCCGGCCGCTCGGTGAGCAGCACCAGGCCGTTGCCGAGCAGGTTCGCGGTGGTCCGGAACCCGGCGTTGTACATGATGATCAGGTTGGCCAGCAGCTCGTCGGCGGTCAGCCGGCCGGGCTCGGCGTCCAGGCCGCGCAGCAGCGCCGAGACGAAGTCGTCGCGCGGCCGCTCCCGGCGCGCGGCGACCAGGTCGGTGAAGTACGCGGTCAGCTCCGCCGCCGCGACGTTGGCGGCCCGGACCTCGCGCATGGACCGGCGGCCGATCTCCAGCACCGCGTCGAACGCGCGGACCCGGGACGGGAACCACTCCCGGTCCGCCTCCGGCACGCCGAGCAGCTCGCCGATGACGTCGCTGGGCAGCCGGAGCGCGAAGCGGGCCATGAAGTCGACCGGACGGCCGTCCGCGCCGTCGGCGGCGAGCCCGTCGAGCAGGCCGTCGGCGATGCGCCCGATGGCCGGTTCCAGCGCGGCGACCCGGCGCGGGGTGAGCGCCTGGGAGAACAGGTGCCGGACCCGGAGGTGGTCGCCCTCGGCGGCGTTGAGCATCGACGACTGGAGGATCCGGATCACCTGGTGTTCGCGCCAGCGCACACCGGCCCGGTCCAGGTAGTCGGCGCCGAGCACCCGGAAGACCGGGTCGCGCAGCACCCGGTTGACCGCGTCGTACCCGTGCACGACGAGCGCGTGCGGGTCGGCCGGCCGCAGCGCGACCGCCTCCCCCGCCTCGTGCAGCCGGGCGTAGAACGGGTACGGGTCGCGCCGCACCTCGTCACCGAGCAGCTCGTCGAGGGAGATGGTCACGCGCAGGGCCCCTCCTCGCGTACGCCGGCGAGCATGTCGGCGGTGGTGTGCGCCCGGATGCCGGGCGGCACCGGGTCGGCGAACCGCGCGACGACCGCCCGGACGTGGGTCTCGGCGGCCTCGGCCAGGCCGTCGTAGACGGCCGCGAACAGGTCCCGGGCCGCCCGGCGCGGCCATCCGGCGGGCAGCAGTTCCAGCGGCAGCCGCGGGTCGAGCGTGGGGAACCGCCGGTACGTGTCCATCACCTCGGTCCGCGCCCGCACGGCGGCGGCGCCGTCGACGGATCCGAGCCGCGACACCAGCGGCGTCCACCGGCGCAGGAACGCCTCGTAGTGTCCACTGATCGCATCGACGTCCCAGGCGTCCACGGGGGCGCGCTGGCCGATCGCACCCAGCGCGTCCTGCCGTCCCCGGAACACCGTGACCGCGCCGAGGGCGAGCTGGGCGAGCCGGGCCCGCGCGGGCCCGGCCAGCTCGTACGGCGAGATCCACAGCCCGTCGTAGAGCGGCGCGAAGCCGAGCCAGCGCAACTGGCCGCGCAGCGCCCGGCGCTGGGTGCCATGGTCCTGCGGCAGTGAGAAGGCGACGATGGTCCAGCACCCGTCCCACGCCTGCGTCTCGGCGGTGGAGGCGGTGATCCAGTTCCCGCCGGCGGACAGGTCGGCGGCGGCGGCGCGACTGAGCCGGTAGAAGCTGTTGCGGCCCTGCCGGGCGCCCTCCAGCACACCGCGGCGGGCCAGCCGGCTGATCGCGGTACGGGCGCCCGCACTGGTCACGCCGGCCTCGCCGAGCAGCGCGACGATCGCCGCGGACGGCAGCGCGGCGCGGGTACGCAGCGTGTAGTCGGTCAGGAGCGTCACCGCGACGCTCTGCGGAGAGGTGCCGGCCTGCCGCCGGGGCAGCCGCGGCGCCGGCCCCTCGTCCGGGTAGATCTCCTCGATGTCGAACGGGCTTGCCACACGCGCTCCGGGCTCGGCTCAGGGACGGTGCACCGACTGTAGACGAACGCCGCCGCAGCTCATCGGAGCACATCGATTGACACTTCGGCGTCCGGCCGGAACACTATGTGCCATACGACGGAGCCGGGCCGGGCGAGCCACGTCAGTGGGTGAGGCGCGACACCGCGGCGGCCCGGGTCGCCGGCGCGGCGCGCACCCGCCCGTCCCCGCCCACACAGGGCGATCGAAGGAGTCTCCGTGAGAATCAGAGCCAAGATGGTGGTGGCCCTGGCCGCGTCGCTGGCGGCGGCCGGCCTGGTGATCCCCACCGTCCAACCCGCGTACGCGGCGTCGCTGACCGAGGTGACCAGCTTCGGCGACAACCCGGGCCGGATGCGGATGCACGTCTACGTTCCGGACGCCCGCCCGGCCCGGCCGGCCACTGTGGTGGCCATGCACGGCTGCGGCGGTTCCGGCCCCGGCTTCTACTCCGGCAGCGAGTTCGCCGGGCTGGCCGACCGGTACGGGTTCATCGTGATCTATCCCAGCGCGACCCAGCAGGCCGGTTTCGGCAACTGCTTCGACACCTGGTCCGACGCGGCCAAGCGGCGCGGCGGCGGCAGCGACCCGGTGTCGCTCATCTCGATGGTCCGCTACGTCCAGCAGCAGTACGGCGCCGACCCGGACCGGGTCTACGCCACCGGCAGCTCGTCCGGCGGCATGATGACCAACCACATGCTGGCGCTCTACCCGGACGTCTTCAAGGCCGGCGCAGCGTTCATGGGCGTGCCGTTCAACTGCTTCGCCGGCGCCGCCGACTATCCGCCCGGGTCCAGCCAGTGCACCGGCGGGAACATGAACCGCACCCCGCAGCAGTGGGGTGACGCGGTCCGCCAGGCGTACCCCGGCTACACCGGGCCCCGTCCCCGGGTGCAGTTGTGGCACGGCACCAACGACACGCTGGTGCCGTACTCGCTGCTCCAGGAGACGATCGAGCAGTGGACGAACGTGTTCGGCCTCAGCCAGAACCCCACGTCCACCGACACGCCGCAGTCCGGCTGGAACCGGCGGCGCTACGCCGACGCCAACGGCACGGTCCAGGTCGAGGCGTACAGCATCCAGGGCGCCGGGCACAGCCTGCCGTCGGCGGGCATGGCCGCGGCCGCGGTGGCGTTCTTCGGCCTGACCAGCACTCCCGGTCCGACCACGCCGCCGCCCGGTCCGACCACGCCCCCGCCGGGCCCGACCACGCCGCCGCCCGGTCCGACCACACCCCCGCCGGGCCCGACCACCCCGCCGCCCGGCACCGGCGCCTGCTCGGTGAGCATCGAGCTGAACGCCTGGAACAACGGGCTGACCGAGAACATCACCGTCACCAACACCGGCACCGCCGCGGTGAACGGCTGGTCGCTGGCGTTCACGCTGCCCGGCGGCCAGACCATCACCTCGGGTTGGAACGCGTCCTACTCCCCCGCCTCGGGTCAGGTGACCGCGCGCAACGTCGCGTACAACGCGGTAATCCCGGCCCGCGGCTCGACCACCATCGGCTTCCAGGCCACGCACACGGGTAACACCGCCCGGCCCGGCTCGTTCAGCCTCAACGGCTCACCCTGCACGATCGCCTGACCGGCACCCCGCACTCCGGCGTTTCTTCCCACGGCGCCGGGGACGGCCCCGCGACCCGAGAGGTCGCGGGGCCGTTTCGCGCGTACGCCACGCCCACCGCGGCAAAACGTTGAACCGAACGGTTCAGTGTCGTACGGTGAACCTCGTGGTTCAGCAAGAGACGCTCGACCGGGTGTTCGCCGGCCTGGCCGATCCGACGCGACGCGACATCCTGATCCGGCTCGGCGCGGGGCCGGCCACCATCAGCGAGCTGACCGAGCCCACCGGGATGAGTCTCACCGGCGTGCGCAAGCACGTGCGCGCGCTGGAGGACGCGGGCCTCGTGGTGACGCGCAAGGTCGGCCGGTCCCGGCAGTGCCGGCTCAGCGAGGCGCCGCTGGACCAGGCCATGGCCTGGATCGCCTTCTACCGACGGCTCTGGGCACGTCGCCTCGACGGCATCGACGCCTACCTCACACTCACCACGAAGGACCGCGACCATGACACTCCACATGCGAGTGACACGACACCTTCCGGGCACCCCTGACGAGGCGTTCGACGCCTACACCGACGCGGGCAAACAGAAGATCTGGTTCGGCATCCTCGACGAGGAGCCCGGCATCGTGGAGATCGACGTCGACCTGCGGGTCGGCGGGAGACAGACCGCCGTCTGGGGCCCCTCCCCCGACATGCTGTTCCGTGAGACGCAGACGTTCCTGGAGATCGACCGCCCGCACCGGCTGGTCACCGAGTCGACCGGCGCCGGCCCGGACGGCGCGACCCTGACCACGCGCATCGAGGTCACCTTCGAGGCGAGGGACGGCGGCACGCTGATGACTGTGGTGCAGAGCGGCTTCCCGACCCCGCAGCTGCGCGACTTCTTCGTCGGCGAGGTCTGGGCCGGGGCGTTCGCCCGCATCGAGGCCTACCTGATCCGAGAGCACGCAGAGGAGACCTCCCGTGGCTGACCTGTCCCGCACCGCCGTCGTCGCGCTCGCCACCGCCGTCGCGGTGGTCGTCAACCTGGTCGTGTACGCCATCGGCCGCGCCGCCGGCGGCAGCTTCCTGTTCACCGCCGACGGCCGGCGGGTGGAGGTCGACGCGGTGACCGTCGCGGGCTTCAGCGCGCTGCCGCTGGCGCTCGGGCTCACCGCCGTCGCCCTGCTGGCCTCCCGGTTCGCCTGGGTGGTCCGGGCCGCGCTGACCATCGGCCCGGCGCTCGCGGTGCTCACCATCGCCACCATGACACTGCCCGCCGACCTGGACACCACCAGCACGATCACGCTGGCGGTGTGCCACCTCACGCTCGCCCCGATCATCGTCGTCGCGGTGACCGCTCTCGGGCGGCGCGCGCGCCGCGCCACCGCCGGCCCGGTCGCCGCCTGACAACGGGTGCGGCCGGCCGTGCCGGCCGGCCGTCACGGATTGTGGTCGGGTAGACAGCCGCCGCCACCTTTTTGCCGACACCGCGTTGTTAACATGGCGACATGGTGTCGACAAGTTTGAGAGGTGGCGGCTGATGTTCCTGGCCATTCGCGAGCTGGGGTTCGCGCGGCTGCGATTCGCCCTGATGGGGGCCGTGATCGCGCTGATCTCGGTGCTGATGGTGATGCTGTCCGGCCTGTCCGTCGGGCTGGTCCGCGACGGCGTCTCCGGCCTGCAGAACCTGCCGGTCACCTCGTTCGCCTTCGCCCACGGCGTGCAGCACGACTCGGCGTTCTCGCGCAGCGTGGTGGACGCCTCGGCGGTGGACACCTGGCGCGACCAGCCGGGCGTGGCGGAGGCGACCCCGTTCGGCAACACGCTGATCAACGGGCGCACCGACGGGGGCACCGAGGTCGACCTGGCGCTGTTCGGCGTCGAGACCGACTCGTTCCTGTCGCCCGCCGTCAGCGAGGGCGACCGGCTCGGCCCGGCGGACGGGATCGTGGTGAGTCCCACCGCCATCGACGCGGGCCTGCGCGTCGGTGACACCGTGACGGTGGACCGGCTGGGCACGCGGCTGCGCGTCGTCGGCGTCACCGAGCAGCAGGACACCTTCGGCCACGTCGATGTGGCGTACGTGCCGCTGGCGACGTGGCAGGCGGTCAAGTCCGGCACCCCGGCCGGCGCGCAGGTGCCGGCGCAGGCGACCCAGGAGATCACCGCCGTCGCGGTCCGTGCGGCCGACGGCGACTCGGTGGACCTGGCCGCGGGCGACAAGGCCGCGGGCACGGAGAGCCTGACGCTCGACGAGTCCTACGGCGCCTCGCCGGGCTACACCGCGGAGACCACCACGCTCCAGCTGATCCAGGGCTTCCTCTACGCGATCTCGGCGCTCGTGGCCGGCGCGTTCTTCGCGGTCTGGGCGATCCAGCGCCGGCAGGAGGTCGCCGTGCTGCGGGCACTGGGCGCCTCGACCCGCTGGATGCTGCGCGACGCCCTCACCCAGGCACTGATCCTGCTGGCCCTCGCCATCGCCGTCGGCATGGGTATCGGCCTCGGCCTCGGCGCGCTGATCTCCGGCGGCAACGTCCCGTTCGCGCTGCACCCGCAGAGCATCGCCGCCGCCGCGGCCGGACTGCTCGTGCTCGGCCTGGTCGGCGCGGCAGCCGCCGTCGTCCGCCTCACCTCCATCGACCCGGCTACCGCCCTGGGAGGCAACCGATGAGCAGCCGGACCACACCGTCCCCGTCGGCTCCGGGCACCACCCCGGCCGACCTCGGCCTGGTCATGCGCGGCGTGCACCTGCGGCACGGCGACGGCGCGGAGACCGTGCACGCGCTCGACGACGTCGACCTGACCGTCGCGCCGGGCGAGCTGGCCGCGATCGTGGGGCCCTCCGGCGCGGGCAAGTCCAGTCTGCTCGCCGTCGCCGGCGGGCTGGCCCGCCCCGACGAGGGCACCGTCACAGTGGCCGGGCACGACATGACCGTGTCCAGCCGCCGGGCGCGCACCGAACTGCGCCGCCGGCACGTGGGGTTCGTGTTCCAGTCGGGCAACCTGCTGCCCGCGCTGACCGCCGCCGACCAGCTGCGCCTGCCACTGCGGCTGGGCGGACGCCGGGACCGGTCCGGACGCGACCCGCTGCAGATGCTCGCGCACGTCGGCCTGGCCGGGAAGGCCGACCGCCGGCCGCACCAGCTCTCCGGCGGCGAGCGCCAGCGCGTCGGCATCGCCCGGGCGCTGATGACCGAGCCCTCGGTGCTGCTGGTGGACGAGCCGACAGCGGCGCTGGACCGGGCCCGCAGCCACGACATCGTCCAGCTGCTCGCCCAGGAGGCGCGGGAGCGTTCGGTGGCCGTCGTGATGGTCACTCACGATCACGACGTGCTGCAATACTGTGACACCATCTACGAGATGATCGACGGCAAGCTCGCCACGAGCAGCTGATCGACGAGCAGGGAGCGACGCGGACCGGACACGGGCGGCGGGAGACACGGGGAGGTCGGTGTGCCGAAGATCCAAGCCTCGACCGTCGCGGAACACCGGGCCGCGCAGCGGGCGGCGTTGCTCGACGCCGCCCGCACCCTGCTCTCCGAGCACCCGGAAGAGATTCCGAGCCTGGCCGACGTCGCCCGGCACGCCGGGCTGGCCCGGTCCAGCGCGTACTCGTACTTCAAGTCCCGCACCGACATGTTCGACGTGCTGGTCGCCGACACCTTCCCCCGGTGGTCGGCCTTCGTCGAGAAGCAGATGGCCGAGGCCCGCACGCCGGGGGCGAGGATCCTGGCGTACGTCGAGGCCAACCTGCAACTGGTTGCCCGGGGCGACCACGCGCTGGCCCGGGCACTGGCGTCGGTGGGCAACAGCGAGGTGCTGGCGACCTCCAGCCGGCTGCTGCACGACAGCCTCGAGGCGCCGCTGCGCGCCGCCCTCACCGAGCACGGGGCGAGCGACCCGGACCGGATGGCGGAGCTCGTCCAGTCGGTCGTCTACGCCCTCAGCCGCATGATCGAGAACGGTCTCGACCTTCCGGCGGCCAGGGGCCTCGCCCGCGAGCTGCTCACGCCGTACCTGCGCTCGGACGCCGGCTGACCGTCCGCCCCTGAACTCCGGCGCGGCGCTACGGCGTCCGGCCGTCACCACACCTGCTGAACAACGTCGGCCCGGGTCGTCGCCGGCAGCCGCACCACGGGTGCGCGCCCGGTCGACGACCCGGGCCGACGCGCGTCCGGAGCCGGCGCCCGGAGACGCACCGGCGTTCCCGGAGGACGCCCGCCGACACGGTCCGGCGCAGCCGTCCGAACGATCGGTACGGGCCGCCGACCGGGGATCGGCGGCCGGCACTGCCGTCCGATCAGGAGCATCCGAACGACCGACCGCAGCATCGACGGTCATCATCGGTCACCGTTCCGCCTGGTGGAACAGCAGCTCAAAGGCGGTGCGGCGGGCTAAGTTACTGATCGGTAGCCCGTTGACGGCATGTGAACCCGGCCCTACCGTTCCACTCAATCGAACGCCGTACGGTTCAACCGAACGCCCTCGGCCTCGCCGAGTGCGGCCCGAAACAGGAAGTCCGAGGCATGCCTGACGACAAGCTTCTCGCTCTTCTCTCCCCCACCCGGCTGGGTCGTCTCACATTGCGGAACCGGGTCTTCGTCCCCGGCCACACCACTAACTTCGGACTGAACAACGCGCCCACCCGCCGCCACGTCGCCTACCACGCGGAGCGGGCGCGCGGTGGCGCCGGCCTGATCATCACCGAGGCGATCCGTGTGCACCCCACGAGCGCGGGCCGCAGCATCAGCCTCGGCAGCTTCGACGACTCGTCGATCCCGGCGTACGCGGCGGTGACCGAGGCCGTGCACGAGCACGGCGCCCGCATGTTCGCCCAGATCATGCACGCCGGGCGGCAGGCCAACGGCGACGCGACCCGCACCGCCGCCTGGTCCTCGTCGCCGGTGCCGTGGGCGGCCGGCTCGCACGTCCCGCACGCGATGGGGCGCCGGGACATCGCCGTCGTCGTCGCCGCGTTCGCCGCCGCCGCGCGCCGGATGCGCGAGGCCGGCTTCGACGGGCTCGAAGTGCACGCCGGCCATGGCCACCTCCTCCAGCAGTTCCTCTCCCCGCACACGAACACCCGCGACGACGCGTACGGCGGCAGCCTCGACAACCGGATGCGCCTGACCCGCGAGGTGCTGACCGCGGTGCTGGCCGCCGCCCCCGAACTGCCCGTCGGGCTGCGGGTCAGCGCCGACGAGTTCCTGCCCGGCGGCCTCGACCCGGCCGCGGTGCTGGAGATCGTCGGCAAGCTGCGCGCCGAGTTCCCCCTCGCCTACGTGCACGTCAGCCACTCCGCCTACCACGGCAGCTGGTCGCTGGCGACGCAGATGGCGGACATGAGCTTCGGCCACGCCCCGTTCCGGCACCACGCGGCGCTGTTCAAGCAGGAGTTCCCGGACCTGCCGGTGCTCGCGGTGTGCCGGCTGGACAGCCTGCCGGAGGCGGCCGAACTCGTCGCCGCCGGCGAGGCCGACCTGGTCGGCCTGGCCCGCCCGCACATCGCCGACCCGCACCTGGTCCGCAAGGCCGAGCAGGGCCGCCAGCACGAGGTACGCGCCTGCCTGGCCTGCAACCAGGGCTGCATCGGCCGGCTGGAGACCAGCCTGCCGATCTCGTGCGTGGTCAACCCGGAGGTCGGCGCCGAGCGGGAGTGGGCCGACGCCTGGCCGGAGCTGCCCGGGCCGTCCGGCGCGCGGAACGTCCTGGTCGTCGGCGGTGGGCCGGCCGGGCTGGAGGCCGCCCTCTCCGCGCACCGGGCCGGGCACCGGGTGACCGTCGTGGAGGCACGGGACCACCTGGGCGGACAGGTGGAGATGGCCGCGCGCGTACCCGGACGGGAGCGGCTCGGGCTGCTCACCCGTGACCTGGCCCGCGACGTGGCGGCCGCCGGCATCCCGGTCCGGCTCGGCCACCGCGCCGGCGTCGACGACGTGCTGACCGGCGGCTACCAGGACGTCGTCCTCGCCACCGGCTCCCGTCCCGCCCGCCGGGAGCTGCCCGGCGGCCCGCCGGTGATCGACATCTGGCAGGCCGTCGACAACCTGGCCGACCCCGGCTACCGGCCGGCCGGTGCCGTCGTCGTGCTGGACGACGAGGGCACCTGGTCGGCGGCGTCGGTCGCGGAGGCGCTCGCCCGCCGGGGCGCCCGCGTCCACCTCGTCTCCCCCACCGCCACGGTGAGCGCCAAGATCACCACGTACTCGCGGCTGGCGCTGCTCAAGCGCTTCGCGGACCTGGGGATCGCGGTCCACCCGATGCGGACCGCCCGCGCCGCGGGCGCCACGGCGGTGGCCCTCGGCGGCCCGCTCGCCGGCGGCGACACGATCGTCGAGGACGTCACCACGGTCGTCGACGGCGGTTCGGCGCAGGCCGCGGACGAGTTGTACCGGCAGCTCGACGCGCTGCCCGACGGCCCCCACGTCCACGTCGTCGGCGACGCGAACGCCCCCCGCACCGCCTTCGAGGCCGTCTACGAGGGACGCATGGCCGGCGCGTTCCTCGGCGCCTACGACACCGCGTCCGCCCAGCGCGTGCGGTACGCCCACTGACCCGTCCACCCCGGTAGCGGTGCACCGCGGACCGGACCTCCCCCACCTGCAGAGGAGACAAGCATGCTGGACATCGAGGAGCGCCTCACCCTGGATGAGCGTTCCGCCGTGGACTTCGTCCTCGGCCTGCGCAAGCGCTGGGCGGACACCGTCTACCCGGCGCTGCGCGAGGAGTACGGCGCCACCGGGGCGTCGGCCACGACGATCGCCGACGCCGGTCAGGTGCTGCGTGGTCTTCCGCTCTACCCGTGGTTCAGCCACCTGGAGCGGGTGCAGCAGAAGATGCTCTGGAAGGTCGCCGGCGACGCGGTGCTCAGCCGCCGCGAGGAGCTGACCGACCAGCTCACCTCGCTGCCCGAGCAGCCGAAGGGCTCGCTGGAGCTGAACCCCGACCTGGAACTGCCCGACTGGTACACCGACTACGACATCCACATCCAGCCCGGCAGCTTCTTCTCCGACGACATGTCCGCCTACGTGTACGAGTTCGGCGCGCGCATCGTCATGCTGCGCGACAACGACGGCTACAAGTTCCACACGCTGTTCGCCAGGACCGCGCTGCCCGAACTGCCCGCGGCGACCCGGATCGTCGACATCGGGTGCGGTTTCGGCAAGAGCACCCGCCCGCTGCCGGCCAAGTACCCGACCGCGCAGGTGATCGGCGTGGACCTGGCCGCGCCCGGTCTGCGCCTGGCCCACGCCGAGGCCGAGGCGACCGGACTCACGATCGACTACCGGCAGGCCGACGGCCGGGCCACTGGCATCGAGTCGGACAGCTGCGACGTGGTCACCGGCACGATGGTCCTGCACGAGATGCCGGCCGCCGCGATCCGGGAAACGATCGTGGAGGCGGCGCGCCTGCTCAAGCCGGGCGGCTCGCTGCGCTTCCTGGAGTTCATGCTGACCGGCGACCCGGTGCGCGACGCCACCGTCTACGAGCACGCCGAGCGCAACAACGAGCCGTTCTTCCACGACCTGTTCGGCTCGGACCTGATCGAGGTCTGCACCGAGGCCGGTCTGACCGACGTGTCGTGGACCCCGTTCGACGAGCGCCGCAACGGCGTCCAGCCGCAGGGCTGGGGCGACCGTCCCGAGTGGCACTTCCCCTGGGCCGTACTGGCCGCGACCAAGCCGGAGGCGTGATGAGCACCGAGTTCGACTACTTCGGAGACCCCAAGGTCGGCAAGCTGCTCGACCTGGTGCTGCAGCTCTCCACCGAGCTGCACGTGACCCGCCAGCGGGTACGCGTCGTCGAGGCGCTGCTGACCCGCTCCGGCGCGCTCACCGCGGGCGCCGTCGACGAGTTCGTCTCCACCGAGGAGGAGCAGCAGGTCCTCGACCGCGAGCGGGACGCGCTGCTGGCCCGCCTGATGCGCATCCTCACCGAGCACGGCCCCGCGGAGCACCCGCTGCGGGACCAGTGGGAGGCGGCCCTGAGCGAGAAGACGGGCTGATGACCACACCGGACGCGCCCGGCCTGATCGACAGGTACCTACAGCTGTGCGAGGACCGCGAGCTCGACGAAGCAGGCCGCTTTCTCGCGGAGCGGGCCCGGTTGGTCTTCCCGGGCGGCCGGGAGTACTCGTCGCTGCGGGAGATGGCGGCCGCGTCGACCGGAACCTACCGGTGGGTGCGCAAGCACCGGGACCGCTACCTGGTGGGTGACGCCGACGGGCGGGTCACTGTGACCTCGCTCGGGCGGCTGTACGGGGAATGGCTCGACGGCACTCCGTTCGAGGACATCCGCTACGCGGACGTGTTCGTGCTCGACGGCGGACTGATCGTCGAGCAGCACGTCTACAACGATCTGGCCCTGGTCGCGCAGCAGCGCGACGCCTGACCGGCACTGGTCGCGCAGCAGCGCGACGCCTGCCGGACAACGGTCGCGCGGCAGCGCGACGGCTGATTCCCCCACCTCCGCCGCCCCGGCGGCGGAGGTGGTCTCCCCCGACTCATGACGAGGTGTGTGCATATGAAACGAAAGTGGGCTCTGCTCCCGGCGGCGCTGGCCGCCGCGCTGGTCCTGTCCGCGTGCGGCGGCGGCTCCGACGACGACGGCGCCGGCGGCGAGGGCAAGGAGGCGAAGCTGACCATGGCCATCGCCTCCGCCGTGATCGGCCCGAAGGAGGAGGTGGCCGTCTACGCGGTCGCCAAGGAACTCGGCTACTTCGCCGAGGAGAAGCTGACCGTCGAGACGATCAACGCCGACGGCTCGGTCGCCGCCCTCCAGGCGGTCGCGTCCGGCAGCGGCGACATCACCCCCGCCGACGCCGGCTCGGCGCTCGGCGCGGTGGAGAAGAACGTGCCGATCAAGGCGATCGGCGGCCTGGTGCAGAACTGGCCGTGGGTGATGGCTGTGAAGCCGGACTCCCCGATCACCGGCGGCGCCGACCTGCGCGGCAAGAAGATCGGCGTGATCAGCCTGGCCTCCGGCTCGGCCCCTTACGCCCGCGCCTACGTCAAGGCCGCCGGCCTGGACCCGGCCAAGGACGTCGAGCTGCTGCCGGTGGGCGTCGGCGCGCAGGCCGCCGCCGCGCTCAAGGACGGCAAGGTCGACATGCTGGCGCTCTACACCCAGGCGTACGCGGTCATCGAGAACGCCGGCACCGAGCTGAAGTACCTGACCAACCCGGACGTGTTCAGCGGCATCCGGTCGCTGACCTTCAGCGTCGGCGCCCGTGACTTCGACGCCAAGAAGGACTCGTACGAGCGGTTCCTGCGCGCGGCGTACAAGGCGATGCTCTTCTCGGCGAAGAACCCCGAGGCCGCCATGAAGATCGGCTACAAGGTCTTCCCGCAGATCCTCGCCGGCAAGTCCGCCGACGAGCGCCTCAAGGCGGACACCGAGAGCCTGACCGCCTGGCTGAAGACGGCCACCCCGGCCAGCGGCGACCCGGAGCAGTTCGGTGACTGGGGCGCGATCAGCGACGACGAGTGGGCGAAGACCCAGGCGTACACCAAGGAGGCCGGGCAGATCACCGGCGAGGTCGACCTCAAGAAGCTGTGGGACCCGAGCCTGCTCTCCGGCGCGAACGACTTCGACAAGGCCGCGGTGCTGAGCAAGGCCGCGAACTACACCGCCTAGGCAGCGGACAGCGGAAGGGATTTCGATGGCCATCAAGGCGACGGCCCGCCGGGCGCAGACGCAGGCTCCGGCATCGGTGTCGGAAGACTCCTGGATCGAGATCGACGGGCTGGACAAGGAGTACCGGCCCCGGAAGTCGGCACCGACCCAGGCGCTGAGCGACATCAACCTGACGGTACGTCGCGGCGAGTTCATCTCGGTCGTGGGACCGTCCGGGTGCGGCAAGACCACTTTGCTGAAGATCCTCGCCGGGCTCAGCCCGAAGTCCGGCGGCGCGGTACGGATCGCCGGGCGGGACGTGACGAAGCCCCTTCCCGAGGTCGGGATGGTGTTCCAGGCACCGACGCTGCTGCCGTGGCGCACCATCTTCGACAACGTGATGGTGCCGGCGGAGATCCAGCGACTGGATCCCCGCCGGCACCGGGAACGCGCGCAGCAGTTGCTCGAGATGGTCGGTCTCAACGGCTTCGAGCAGAAGTACCCGCACGAGCTCAGCGGCGGCATGCAGCAGCGCGCCGGCATCTGCCGGGCGCTCGTGCACGACCCGGCGGTACTGCTGATGGACGAGCCGTTCGGCGCGCTCGACGCGATGACCCGCGAGTACATGAACGTGGAGCTGCTGCGCATCTGGCAGGAGAGCAACCAGACGATCGTGCTGGTCACGCACTCCATCCCGGAGGCGGTGTTCCTCTCCGACCGGGTGGTCGTGCTCAGCCCCCGGCCGGGCCGCATCGCGGAGGTCCTGGACATCGACCTGGAGCGGCCGCGTGACCTCGGCGTCATGTCGTCCGACCGGGCCGGGGTCTACGTGGAGCGGATCCGCCGACACTTCAACGCCGCCGGCGTTATCGACTGACGAGGGACAGCCATGGCAACAAGCAACCTGGTCCGCGAGCCGGCCCAGCCACCGGCGCCGTCCGCCCGGCCCGCCCGGCCCGCCCGGCCCGCCCGGCGCAAGTTCGACCTCCGCGAGAAGCCCCAGCTCTGGCTGGTCCCGACGGTCTTCGTCGTGGTCGTGCTGGCCTGGGAGTACGGCGTCCAGCTCATCGGCGTCGACGAGTACGTCCTGCCGCTGCCGTCGAGCGTGGTCGAGTCGCTGTGGCAGCAGCTCGGCGACGACCAGTTCTGGGGTCACTTCTGGGTGACCACCCAGGAGGCGCTGCTCGGGTTCGTGATCGGTGTCGGGGCCGCGCTGCTGCTCGGCACGTTCATCTCCCAGATCAAGATCGTCGAAGCCACCCTGATGCCGTACATCGTGGCCTTCCAGACCGTGCCGAAGGTCGCCCTGGCCCCGCTGTTCGTGGTCTGGTTCGGTTTCGGCCTGACCAGCAAGGTGGTCATGGCCGCGGTGATCTCGTTCTTCCCGATGCTGGTCAACGTCATCGAGGGTCTGCGTGCCGCCGACGCCGACAAGATCCAGATGCTGACGGTGTTCGGCGCGAGCAAGACCCAGATCTTCCGGATGGTCCGGCTGCCCAGCGCGCTGCCGTTCATCTTCGCCGGCCTGGACATCGGCATCGTCTTCGCCATCCTCGGCGCGGTCGTCGGCGAGTTCATCGGCGCCAAGGAGGGCCTGGGCTACCTGCTGCTGCAGACCAACTACAACTTCGACATCGCCGGCATGTTCGCCGTCCTGGTGGTCCTGTCGGTGATGGGTCTGGTGGCGCACTTCGTGATCCGGCTGCTCCAGAAGCGCCTGGCCTTCTGGGCCGAGGACACGAAGGTGATCGGCGCGTGACGGCAGCTGACGGGACCGTCGTCACGCGTGCGGAGCACCGGCCGGGCGTGGTTCACGCCCGCCCGGCCGGTGGCCGAACGGGAAAGGCAGGACACGAGACATGAACACCGACCCGAACCGGTTCGACGGACGGGTGGCCCTGGTGACCGGGGCGGCCCGCGGCATCGGCGCCCGCATCGCCGCGACCCTCGCTCAGCGCGGCGCGACGGTGGCGCAGGCCGACCTGCTCGACGACTGGGCGGAGGCCGAGCTGACCGGCGGCGCGCACACCCGGCACCGGGTGGACGTCCGGTCGGCCGCCTCCTGCACCGCCCTGGTGGCCGAGGTCCTGGACTCCCACGGCCGCCTCGACCTGCTCGTCAACAACGCCGGGATCGTCCGGCGCGGACCGGCTGCGACGATGTCCGAGGAGGACTTCACCGCCGTCCTGGACGTCAACCTGACCGGCACGTTCCGGATGTGCCAGGCCGCGTACCCGGCCCTGCGGCAGACCCGCGGCGCGGTGGTGAACATCGGCTCCACGAACGGGCACATCGCGGTGCTGAACACGCTCGGCTACTGCGTCAGCAAGGCCGGCGTGATGCACATGGCGCGCGTGCTGGCCCTGGAGTGGGCGCCGGACCGGATCCGGGTCAACGCCGTCGGACCCACGATCGTGCCCACCGACATGACCTCCGACGTACGCGGCGACGAGGCGTACCTGGCCGACAAGATGGCGAGCATCCCGCTGGGCCGGATGGCGCAGCCGCAGGACGTCGCCAACGCGGTCGCCTACCTGCTCAGTGACGCCGCCGCCATGACCACCGGGCAGACGATCTTCGTCGACGGCGGCGTCACCATCCACTGACTTTCCCCCTCTCCGACCCCTTCTGTGAGGACCACCATGCCCAAACCGGATACCGCGGCCGCTCTCGCGGCCGTCGACGCGCACTTCGACGAGTTCGTCGAGGAGCTCCAGCAGCTGTGCCGCATCCGCAGCCGCCGGCAGGAGCCGGAGCAGATGGAGGCCACCGCCGAGTTCATCGCCGGGTCGGTCCGCCGCTGGGGCGGCGAAGCCGAGATCATCCCGTGGGAGCAGTCGTACCCGTACGTGCTGGCCGAGGTGCCCGGCGAGGGCGACAAGGCGCTGCTGCACTTCACCCACTACGACGTGGAGGTCGAGCCGGCCGGTGACGACGCCGACTGGATCAGCCCGCCGTACGCCGCGGAGATCCACGACGGCCGGCTGTACGCCCGGGGCGTGGCCGACGACAAGGGCGTCGTCATGTCCCGCATCCACGCGGCGGCGGCCTGGAAGCTGGCCGGGCTGACCCCGCCGGTGACCAACCGGATCATCTTCGAGGGCAAGAAGTGGCTGCACAGCCCGGGCCTGGGCTCGTTCGTGCAGGCGCACGCCGACCGGCTCGCCAGCGACGCGGCGCTGTGGGAGAACTCCTGGCTCGACGGCGAGGACCGGCTGCTGCTCAAGCTCGCCGAGAAGGGCGTGCTCTACCTGCGGCTCACCGCGCAGACTCTGCCGCGTGACCTGACCAGCCAGAACACCGCGCTGCTGCCGGCCGCCACGGCCCGGCTGGCCGCCGCCCTGGCGCAGCTGCAGCGGCCCGACGGCACCGTGACGATCCCCGGTTTCGCCGACGACGCGCGGCCGCCGACCGACGAGGAGCGGGCGCTGCTGGAGAAGGTGGCGTTCGACGGGGACTTCCTGCGCAAGCGGGCCCAGGTCGACCGGTTCACCGGTGACCTCGACGACCAGGCCGCCGCGGTGGCCATCCGGACCGTGCCGACGCTCACCGTCGCGGGTTTCGCCGGCGGCGACATGCGCGACGACGTGACGCTCGGCATCCCGTCCACCGCCTCGGCGAAGCTGGAGATCCGGCTGGTGCCGGGCCAGGACCCGGACCGGGTGCTCGGCTGCATCCGCGACCACCTGGCGGCGACCGGCTTCGGTGACCTGCGCATCGAGGTGATGGCGACCAGCCGGCCCAACCTCACCGACCACCGCGACCCGTTCGTCGCGCTCGTCGCCGACACGGCCCGCCGGGTGTACGGGACCGAGCCGGTGATCGAGCCGTACACGCAGTGGATCGGCAACCAGGGCGTGATCGCCGACCGGCCGATCGTCGGCGTCGGCGTGTCCCGGGCCGACTCCGGTGTGGACGGCCCGAACGAGAACATCCGGCTGGACGACTACAAGGCCGGCATCAAGCACGTCATCGAGGTCATGGCGGCGCTGGCGGTGGCCGAGTGACCCGGGCCCGCGGCGTGGCCCGCCGCGCCTACGTCGACGTGCCGTGGGGGCAGGTGCACTACCGGCACGGCGGCGACGCCGACGCCCCGGTGCTGCTGATCCTGCACCAGTCCCCGCTCTCCTCGGCCACCTACGACACGGTGATCGAGCCGCTGGCCCGCCGCGGCCTGCGGGTGATCGCCCCGGACACGCCGGGGTTCGGCATGTCCGACGCGCCGCCGCGCCCGTGGTCCATCCCGGAGTACGCGGCCGGGGTGTGGCAGTTCGCCGACGCCCTCGGACTGTCCCGGGTGCACCTGCTCGGCCAGCACACCGGCGCGATCGTCGGCGCGGAGGCGCTGATGTCGGCGCCGGAGCGGGTGCACCGGCTGATCCTCCAGGGCATCCCGCTCTACGACGAGCAGGAGCGGGCGGAGAAGAAGCGGTCGTACGCGCCCGGCTACGTGCCGGCCCGCGACGGCGCCCACCTGAAGGTGATCTGGGACCGGGTGTACGGCCTGTACCCGCGCCTGACCCCGGAGGAGGCGGACCGCCAGGTCACCGAGTACCTGCTGACCGGCCCGGACTACGCCACCGCGTACCGGGCGGTGTTCGACCACCACGTCGACACCGCGGCCCTGGACGCGCTGCCCATCGTGCTGCTGCACGGCGCCGACGACCTGCTGGACCGGATGACGCCGCAGGTGCGGGCCGCGCTGCCCGGCGCCGAGCTGGTCACCATCCCCGGTGGCACCGACTTCGTGGCCGACGAGCAGCCGGAGGCGTTCGCCGACGCGGTCGCCGCGCAGGTGCACGCCGACCTCGGGCGGGAGGTGGCGGCATGAGCGCCGGCACCCCGGTCACCGAGGCGAAGGTCGTACCGGCGAACACGCTCTACACCGCGACCGTCGAGGTCTCCGGCGGCCGGGGCGGCCGCGCCCGGTCGCTGACCGGGTCGCTGCGGGTCGACCTGACCCGTCCCGCGCAGCGGGGTCCGGACGCGCCCGGCACCGACCCGGAGGAGCTGTTCGCGGCCGGGTACGCGGCCTGCTTCGACAGCGCGCTCACGGTGGCCGCCCGGCAGGCCGGCATCCGGCCCGGTCCGACCACTGTCACCGCCTCGGTCTCCCTCGGGCAGACGCAGGACGGCCGGTACGCGATCGCCGTGGTGCTGGACGTGTCCGCGCCGCAGTGCCCGCAGGCGGAGCTGGAACGCGCGGTGGAGCTGGCCGACCGGATGTGCCCCTACTCGAACGCCCTGCGGGGCAACACCGCGGTGGCGATCCGGGTCGATGGCCACCGCTGACCTGACCCGGCCCGCAGCGGTCCGCCACCCGGCGGATCCGCCGCGGCCCGCCGGCCCGATGGCCCTGGCCGTCGGGCTCGGCGCGGTCTACCTGATCTGGGGCTCGACCTACCTGGGCAACCGGGTGGCCCTGGACAGCATCCCGCCGCTGGTCGCCACCTCGGCCCGGTTCCTGGCCGCCGCGCTGCTGCTGTTCGCGGTGGCGGCGCTGCGCCGGGGACCGGCCGGGCTGCTGCTGCCCCGGCGGCAGTGGGGCGGGGTGGGCGCCAGCGGGCTGCTGATGGTCGGTGCGGGCAGCGCGCTGCTCGCACTGGGCCAGCAGTACGTGCCGACAGGGCTGACGTCGCTGCTGGTGGCGGGCATGCCGCTGTGGGTGCTGGTGTTGCGGCTGGCGGTCGGTCCACGGCCGTCGGCGCTCGCGGCCGTGGGCGTGCTGGGCGGGGTGGCCGGGCTGGCGCTGCTGTTCTCGGTGCCGACGCAGGGGTGGCACCTGGGCGGGATGCTGCTGGTGGTGGTCTCCACGATGGTGTGGGCGCTGGGCTCGACGCTGTCGCAGCGGCTGCACATGCCGGCCGACCACCTGGTCGGCACCGGCTGGCAGATGCTCGTCGGTGGCGTCGCGGTGGCGGTGGCCAGCGTGGTCAGCGGTGAGCTGGGGCGGTTCCGCCCGGGCGACGTGACGGGCCGGTCCTGGCTGGCGTGGACCTACCTGATGCTGGTGTGCACAGTGGTCGGGTTCAGCGTCTACACGTGGCTGCTGCGCAACGCGCCGATCCAGCTCGCGTCCACCTACGCGTACGTCAACCCGGTGGTGGCGGTTCTGCTCGGCATGATGGTGCTGGATGAATCGTTGTCCGGACGACAGGTGCTCGCCGGTGCCGTGGTGCTCGCCTCGGTGGCGCTCGTCATCGCGCGGGAGCGACCCCGGCAGGCCGGCGGCCTCCCGCCCGGGAAGACCCCCGTCGCACCAGCCTGACGCCCGGCGACCCCGCCCACGTACGTCGACACTGGAGGAACAGAGATGATCACGACAACGGTCGTCGAGAGCAGCGCCGGCCGGACCCGCTCCGGTCTGGGACGCGCCCTCGACATCGTCAACATCATCGCCGAACGGGCACCGGAGACCCTCGGCGTGTCGACGATCGCGCGGGAACTGGGCCTGCCGAAGGCGGTCGCCCACCGGATCCTCAAGGAGCTGGTGGCCGACAACTTCCTCACCTTCAACGAGGAGACCAAGCGGTACCGCCTCGGCACCGGCGCGCTGGCGGTGGGCCTGGCCGCGCTGCGCGCGCTGGACGTGCCGGACATCGCGCGCCGGTACCTGGTCCGGCTGGTCCGCGACAGCGGCGAGACCGCCACGCTGTCGGTGCGGCAGGGCTGGTCGCGCGTCTACATCGACCAGGTGCTCTCGCCGCACGAGGTCCGGATGTCGGTGTCCCTGGGCACCAGCCACGCGCTGCACTCCGGGTCGTCGTCGAAGGCGATCCTGGCGGCGCTGCCGGACGCCGAGGTGGACGACTACCTCGGCCATCACCCGCTGGACGCGGTCACCCCGGCCACCATCACCTCCACCGCGAAGCTGCGGGCCGAGCTGGCCCGGGTCCGCCGCCAGGGGTACGCGGTGAGCATGGGTGAACGGCAGAACGGCGCCGGCAGTGTCGCCGCTGTGGTGCGCTACGCGACCGGGCAGGTGTTCGGCTCGATCTCGCTGTGCGGGCCGCAGAACCGGTTCACCCCGGAGGTGTGCGCCGCGCACGGTGCGCTGGTCGCCGCGGCGGCGGCGGAGATCTCCGCCGAACTGGGTTTCCGGCCGCCGGCGCAGCGTGCCGCCGGCCGGACGGGTCAGGAACAGAACTGGGGAGGTGGAACAGGTGAGTGACGGACCGCTGACGGGCCTGCGGGTGCTGGACGTCTCGACGATCCTCGCCGGACCGCTGTGCTGTCAGATTCTCGGCGACTACGGCGCCGACGTGATCAAGATCGAGCACCCGACCATGGGTGACAGCATGCGCGGCCACGGCAAGGCCAAGGACGGCCATCCCCTGTGGTGGAAGGAGATCTCCCGCAACAAGCGGCTGGTCGGGCTGAACCTGTCCGCGCCGGAGGGCGCGGCGCTGCTGCTACGGCTGGCCGAGCGGGCCGACGTGCTGGTGGAGAACTTCCGGCCGGGCACGCTGGAGCGCTGGGGCGTCGGGCCGGAGGAGCTGCACCGGGTCAACCCCGGTCTGGTGATCGCCCGGATCACCGGCTTCGGGCAGACCGGCCCGTACGCCTCCCGGGCCGGGTTCGGCACCCTGGCCGAGGCGATGAGCGGCTTCGCCCACCTGACCGGCACCGCCGACGGCCCGCCCACGCTGCCCGCGTTCGGGCTGGCCGACAGCATCTGCGGCATCGCCACCTCGTCGGCCGTGATGATGGCGCTGTGGCACCGGGAGCGCTCCGGCGGCCGGGGCCAGGTCGTCGACATGAGCCTGCTGGAGCCGATCATGACCGCTGTCGGTCCCGGCCCCACCGTCTTCGACCAGCTCGGCGTGGTGGAGCAGCGGCAGGGCAACCGCTCGACGAACAACGCGCCGCGCAACACGTACCAGACCAAGGACGGCTCGTGGGTGGCGATCTCCACCAGCGCCCAGGCCATCGCCGAACGGGTGCTGCGGCTGGTGGGCCACCCCGAGGTGATCGACGAGCCGTGGTTCCGTACCGGCGTCGGGCGGGTGGCGCATGCGGACCTGCTCGACGAGTACGTGGGCTCGTGGATCGCCGAGCGGACCCGCGACGAGGTGGCCGCCGCGTTCGCCGAGGCCGGCGCCGCTGTCGCTCCGGTCTACAGCGCCAAGGACATCGTCGAGGACCCGCACGTCCAGGCCACCGAGATGATCACCACGGTCGACGACCCGGACCTGGGCCCGATGCGGATGCACAACGTCATGTGGCGGATGTCGGAGACGCCGGGCCGGATCCGGTTCACCGGCCGCTCCCCCGGCGCCGACACCGACGCCCTGCTCGTCGAGGAACTCGGCTGCGACCCGGCCGAGATCGCCGACCTGAAAGCCCGTGGCGTCGTCGCCTGACGACGCCGACAGCCGAAACGCGAGGAACCCCGTGGGCACCACTGCCAGAACCGCCGACCGCCTGCTCGACGCCGTGCAGGCCGGCGTCACGATCTACGACCTGGGCCGGCGGCTGACCGTCGGCATGCCGCAGTCACCGAACCACCCGGCGTTCGGGCTCACCCTGCCGCGCCGCCACGGCGACATGGTGCGGGCCGACGGCGGCTCCGCCGCCAACGACCTGCTGGTGATGGGCACGCACGTCGGCACGCACGTCGACGCGCTGGCGCACGTCTCCCAGGACGGCCGGCTGCACGGCGGCGCCGACGCCGCCGCGGCGCAGGTCGGCGGCCGGTTCGACGAGCTGGGCGTGCACACGGTCGCGCCGATGGTGCGCCGCGGCGTGCTGCTGGACGTACCGGCTGCGCTGGGCGTCCAGAGCTGCGAGCCCGGCTACGAGATCACCCCCGCCGACCTGGACGCCGCGGTGTCCCGGCAGGGCACGCCGGTGGGCGCGGGCGACGTGGTGCTCATCCGCAGCGGGTGGGGCCGGCTGTTCGACCACGAGGACCGCAATCAGTACATCGGCAAGGACTCCGGCGTACCGGGGGTCGGCGCGGACGGCGCGACCTGGCTGGCGCAACGTCAGGTGCACGCCGCCGGCGCGGACACCATCGCGTTCGAGTGCCTGCCGCCGGGCAAGGGCCACAGCTCGCTGCCGGCGCACCGGATCCTCCTCGTCGAGCACGGCGTCTACCTGATCGAGACGATGGCGCTGGAGGAGCTGGCCCGCGACGAGGTGCACGAGTTCACCTTCGTCATGGCGCCGCTGCCGCTGTACGGCGCCACCGGCTCCCCGGTGCGCCCGCTGGCGGTGATCAGCCGTGGCTGAGCCGACCCTGGGCCGCCACCTGGCCGCCTTCGCCGCCGACACCGCCGCCGAGACGCTGCCCGACGAGGTGGTCGCGAGCGTCCGGGCCCGCGTCCTGGACGTGCTCGGGCTCTGCGTGGCGGCCCGGCCACTGCCGACCAGCCAGGCGGCCCTGGACTACGTCGCCGAGCAGGGCGGCCGGGGCCAGGCCACCGCCGTCGGACTGGACGAGAAGGTCCCGGCGGCGCTGGCCGCGTTCGCCAACGGCGTGCTGGCGCACTCGCTCGACTACGACGACACCCACCTGCCGTCGGTGCTGCACCCCAGCGCGTCGGTGGTGCCGGCCGCGCTCGCCGCCGCCGAGGCGTCCGGGGCGTCCGGGCGGGAGACCGTCGCGGCCATCGCCGTCGGCCTGGAGGTGTGCGTCCGGCTGGGCATGGCCGGCTACGACCCGGCGGCCGGCAACTCCGTCTTCTTCGAGCACGGACAGCACGCCACCTCGATCTGCGGCACGCTCGGCGGCGCGGTCGCGGCGGCCCGGCTGCTGAAGCTGGACGCCGGCGGCGCGCTCGACGCGCTCGGGGTGTCCGCATCGATGGCGGCCGGGCTGATCGAGTCCAACCGCAACGGCGGCACCGTCAAGCGGATCCACTGCGGCTGGGCGGCGCACGCGGCGGTCAGCGCCGCGCAGCTGGCCCGGCACGGCGTGACCGGACCGCCGACCGTGCTGGAGGGACGCTTCGGCTTCTTCCAGGCGTTCCTGCGCGGCGAGTTCGACGGCGACGAGATCGTCCGCGGGCTCGGCACGGACTGGGCGGTGCCGGGCATCTTCTTCAAGCCGTACCCGGCGAACCACTTCACCCACGCCGCGATCGACGCGGCGATCGCGCTGCGCGAGCGCGGGTTGCCGCTGGACGAGATCGAGTCGATCACGCTCGGCGTGCCGACGCCGACGGTGCGCACCATCGGCCAGCCCATCGAGCGCAAGCGTGCGCCGCAGACCGGTTACGAGGCGCAGTTCAGCGGCCCGTACGCGGTGGTCGCCGGCCTGATCGGCGGCGGCGGTCTCGGCGTGGACCTCGCCGACTTCACCGACGCCCTGGCGCACGACCCGCAGCGGCGGGCGCTGATGGCGCTGGTCGACGTGGTGGGCGACGAGCGGTGCGACGCGATCTTCCCGCACCAGTTCCCGGCGGTGCTGCGGGTGGTCACCCGCGACGGGCGGGAGTGGGTGCAGGAGGTGCTCGCCAACCGGGGCGGGCCGCAGCGTCCGCTCAGTGACGCCGAACTGGCGGTCAAGTTCCGCACGAACGCCGCCGCCCTGCCGGAGGCGACCGCCGACCGCATCGCCGAGGAGGTCCACCGGCTGGACCGGGCCCCCGACGTCCACGGCCTGATGGGCCTGATCAACCGCCGCTGAACCGAGCACGAGGAGCAACACCATGAGCACGTACGACCTGCTGTTGACGAACGTCCGCGTGGTCCGGCACGACCGGCCCGAGCCCGAGCTGATGGACATCGCGGTCACCGACGGGCGGATCAGCCGCGTCGCCCCGCAGATCGACCGGGCGGAGGCCGCCCAGGTCGTCGACGGCGGCGGCCGGCTCGCCTTCCCCGGTGTGGTCGACGCGCACCAGCACTGGGGCATCTACAACCCGCTGAGCGAGGACGCCGTCTCGGAGAGCCGCGCGTCGGTGCAGGGTGGCGTCACCACGGCGCTGAACTACATGCGCACCGGGCAGTACTACCTCAACCGGGGCGGCCGGTACGCCGACTTCTTCCCCGAGGTGCTGGCCGCGACCGAGGGCCGCTCCTACATCGACTACGGCTTCCACCTGGCGCCGATGTCGCGGGAGCACATCGGCGAGGTGCCGTCGCTGGTGGAGGAGCACGGGGTCACCTCGTTCAAGATCTTCATGTTCTACGGCAGCCACGGCCTGCACGGCCGCTCCGCCGACCAGAACTCCTTCCTGATGATCCCGGAGGGCGAGCGGTACGACTACGCCCACTTCGAGTTCGTGATGCGGGGCGTCCAGGCGGCCCGGGAGCGCTTCCCCGAGCTGGCCGACGAGATCTCGCTGTCGCTGCACTGCGAGACCGCCGAGATCATGAGCGCGTACACCAAGCAGGTCGAGCAGGACGGCACGCTGCGCGGGCTGGAGGCGTACCACGCGTCCCGGCCGCCGCACTCCGAGGGACTGGCCGTGTCGATCGCGTCGTACCTGGCGCACGAGACCGGTCTGCCGAAGATCAACCTGCTGCACCTGACCTCGGAGAAGGCGGTCGACGCGGCGCTGCGGATGGCGCGGGCGTTCCCGCACATCGACTTCCGCCGCGAGGTGACAATCGGCCACCTGGTGGCCGACATCGACACCGCGCACGGCCTGGGCGGCAAGGTCAACCCGCCGCTGCGCCCGCGCGCCGACGTCGAGGCGCTCTGGGGATACGTCCTGGACGGCAAGATCGACTGGGTGGTCAGCGACCACGCCTGCTGCAAGGACGAGGTCAAGTTCGGTGAGCCGCGCGACGACATCTTCGTCGCCAAGTCCGGCTTCGGCGGCGCCGAGTACCTGCTGCCCGGCCTGGTCACCGAGGGCAACCGGCGCGGCCTGTCGTACCAGCGGGTGGCGGAGCTGACCTCGTGGAACCCGGCGCAGCGCTTCGGCCTGCGCAACAAGGGCGCGCTGGTGCAGGGGTACGACGCCGACATCTGCCTGGTCGACCCCAACTCGACCTGGACGGTGCGCGCCGAGGACTCCGAGTCGACCCAGGAGTACACGCCGTTCGAGGGCTTCGAGCTGACCGCCCGGGTCACCGACACCTTCGTCCGCGGGCAGCACGTGCTCGTCGACGGCAAGGTGACCGGCGAGCCGGCCGGCCGCTACCTCGCCCGCCCGCAGCGGTAGGGGGAACGACAGATGGCGGTGGCGCGCAGTTACCTGTACGTGCCGGGCGACCGGGCGGACCTGCTGGACAAGGCGGCCGGGCGGGGCGCGGACGCGCTCGTGCTCGACCTGGAGGACGCGGTCACACCCGCTCGCAAGGCGCAGGCCCGGGAAACGGTCGCCGGGTACCTGGGCGCCGCCGCGCCGTCCGGCCCCGCGCTGTGGGTGCGGATCAACAGCGACCAGGTCGAGGCGGACGTCGAGGTGCTCTCCCCCGCGGCGGCCGGGGTCTGGGTGCCGAAGGCCGAGCCGGAGCTGCTCGCCGAGGTCGACGCCGCGCTGACCCGGGTGCAGCGGCGGCTCGGCCCGGACGCCCCGGCGTTCCGGGTGGTCGCGCTGATCGAGACCGCCCGGGGTGTGCTCACCGCGCCGCAGGTGGCCACCGCGCCGCGCGTGCTGCGGCTCGGCCTCGGTGAGGCGGACCTCGCCGGTGAGCTGGGGTTGCAGCCGGGGCCGGACCGGGCGGAGTTCGCCCCGATCCGCTCCCAGGTCGTCGTCGCGTCGGCGGCCGCGGGCATCGCCCCCGCGGTGGGGCCGGTGGAGACGACGCTGCGCGACCCGGAACGGCTGGAGCGGACCACCCGGGCGCTGCTGCGGCAGGGCTTCCGGGCGCGCAGCGCCATCCACCCCGGGCAGGTCGCGACAATCAACGAGGTGTTCACCCCCACCGCGGAGGAGGTGGCCTCCGCCCGGGCCGTGCTGGCGGCGCTGGAGCAGGCCGAACGCGGCGGCTCCGGGGTGGCCACCGACGCCGACGGCCGCCTGCTGGACCGGGCGGTGGTGCGTGCCGCCACCGAGGTGGTACGCCGCGCCGAGGCGTCCACCGGCTGACCCGTGACGCCGGGCCGGTGACCGTCGGCAGGTGCGACGCGTCCCGGTCCGGCACGGGTCAGGGCGTACCGAGGGTGGCGCGGGCGGCCAGGATGTGCGCCCGCATCACCGAGCCGGCCCAGGCCCGGTCGCGCGCCTCGAACGCGTCGATCAGCTCCCGGTGGTGCGACATGCTGCGCGCCATCGCCGCCTCGTCGTACCGGCGGAACGTGCGGTTCACCAGCGGCGTCTGCACCACCGCCCCGAGCAGCGCGCTCAACCGGCGGTTCCGCCCGGCGCCCAGGATGATCTCGTGGAACTGCGCGTTGCAGACCGCGATCCGGTCCGCCCGGTCCCGGCGCTGGCCGGCCGCGTAGCCCTCCATCTCGGCGCACAGCTCGCGCAGCCGGGCGATCTCCTCCGGCGTGATCCGGGTCGCGGCCAGCTCGGCGCCGTACCCCTCCAGCAGGGCGCGCAGCTCGAAGATCTCCTCCAGGTCCTGCTCCCGCCAGGCCGGCACGGTGGCGCCCCGGTTGGCCTCCCAGTCCACCAGGCCCTCGGCGTGCAGCCGGCGCAGCGCCTCCCGTACCGGGGTGCGGCTCACCCCCACCGCGGCGGCGAGATCCTCCTCGGAGAGCTTCTTCCCCGGCTCGTACGCCCCGCCGAGGATGCGCGTCTTGATCGACTCGTACGCCGACTGCGTGGCCCGGCCCATGCGTCCCCCTCTGTTCACCGATGGTGAACCTACATCGACGCGGTGGAACCACCGTTGACGGCGTACTCCGAGCCGGTCACCTGCCGGGCCCGGTCCCCGGCGAGGAACAGCACCACCTCGGCCACGTCCTCCGGCTCGTTCATCCGGCCCAGCGGCAGCCTGCGCAGCTCGTGCACCACGTGGTCGGCGGCGGCGGTGACGTCGATGCCCAGCCGGAGCGCGACCGACTCCAGGTAGGCGTCCATGGTCGCGGTACGGGTCGGGCCGGGCGCGACGGTGTTCACCCGCACACCCCGCGAGCCGTACTCCAGGGCCAGGCCCTTGGCGAGGCTGAGCAGCGCGGCCTTGCTGACCGCGTAGTCGATCATGTGCGGCTTCGGGTGCCGCGCGGCCTCGGAGCCGATGTTCACGACGCTGCCGCCGCCCCGCTCGACCATGAGCGGCACGAGCGCGCGGCACAGGCGCACGCAGGACATCACGTTGACGTCCCAGGTGCGCTGCCAGGCCGCGTCGTCGATGTCGGTGAACGCGTCCCGGTACGGCGCGAGCGCCACGTTGTTGACGAGCACGTCCGCGCCGCCGTACCGGCTGGTCACCTCCCGCACGACGGCGGCGACGCCGGCCGGGGTGCCCAGGTCGGCGGTGACCGTGGCCCCCGCGCAGGCGGACACGTCCAGGTCGGCGGAGATCACCTCGGCGCCCTCGCCGGCCAGCCGGCGGGCGACGGCGAGCCCGATCCCCGATCCGGCGCCGGTGACGACGGCGACCATGCCCCTCATCCGCTGCTCCCCTCGGTACCGCCGCCGGCGAGCACCTCGTCGTTGTGCTCGCCGAGCGTCGGCGCGAGCCGGCCGGCCCGCAGCGGCGAGGCCGACATGACGATCGGCGAGGCGATGCTGCGCAGCCGGCCGGCCACCGGATGCTCGACGATCGACACCAGGCCGGACCCGTCCCGCTCCTCCTCGCGCAGGATCTCCTCGTAGCCGGCCAGCGGCGCGCACGGCACGTCGATCGCCGACAGCTCAGCCAGCCACTCGGCTGTGGTACGCCGGCGCAGCACCTCGGCGACCACCCGGTAGAGCCCGTCGGCGTTGGCGATCCGCTTGCCGACCGTGTCGTAGTCGGGATGGCGCAGCAGATCGGCGCGCCCGACCAGGGTGAGGAACCGTTCCCACTGCCGGCCCGTGTAGATCAGGACGCACAGGTGCCCGTCGGCGGTGGCGTACGGACGGCGGTTCGGCGCGGCGGTACGCGGGTAGAGCGGCGGCCCGGTCGGCGGGTCGAACGTCCAGCCGTCGAGCTGTTCGAGCAGCCCGAAGGCGACCATCGTGTCGAACATCGGCACCTCGACCCGCTGCCCCTCGCCGGTGGCGTCCCGGTGCCGCAGCGCGGCGAGCACGGCGGTGGACGCGGTCAGCCCGGTGATCTTGTCGGCGAGCGGCGTGACCACGTACCCGGGCTGCTCCTGGTTGACGCTCTGGAGCCGGGCGATCCCCGAGGCGCCCTGGATCACGTCGTCGTAGGCCGGCCGGTCGGCGTGCCGGCTGGTGCCCCGGAAGCCCGGGATCGCGCAGTAGACGATCGCCGGGTGCAGCGCGCGCACGTCGTCGTAGGTGAGCGCGAGCCGGGCCGCGGCGGCCGGGCGCATGTTGTGCACCAGCACGTCCACGGCCGGCACGAGCCGGTCGAACGCGGCCCGGTCGGCGGGCGCCTTGAGGTCCAGCAGGACGCTCTTCTTGCCCCGGTTCATGTTGAGGAACACCGCCGCCATCCCCGGGGTACGGGCGGCGCCGAGCTGGCGGGCGATGTCGCCGCCCGGCGGCTCCACCTTGATCACCTCGGCGCCCAGGTCGGCCAGCATCAGCGTGCAGTACGGACCGGAGAACGTGCTGGTCAGGTCGAGCACCCGCAGCCCGGACAGCGGCCCGGTCACGGGAACCCGCCGGCCCGGCTGAGCATGCCCGGCAGCTCGGCGCCGAACACCTCGCCCAGCCACCTGGCGTTGCCGATCGCCGCGTCCAGCGACACCCCGGTGGGTGTCCCGGAGCGTTCCAGCGCGTACACCACGTCCTCGGTGGCCACGTTGCCGGTGGCGGCCGGCGCGAACGGGCAGCCGCCGATGCCGCCGACGCTGGCGTCGATCGCCCGTGCGCCGGACCCTACGGCGGCCAGGACGTTCGCCAGCCCCAGGTTGCGGGTGTTGTGGAAGTGCCCGCGCAGGCTCGCGCCGGTGCGCCCGCGCACGGCGGTGAAGAGCCGCTCCACCTGGGACGGCACGGCCACGCCGATGGTGTCGGCGAGCGCCACCTCGTCCGGCGCCACCGGGGCCAGGTCGTCGACGACGCGCAGCACGCGCTCCGGCGGCGTCTCGCCCTCGAACGGGCAGCCGAACGCGGCCCCGACCGTGACCGACGTACGCAGCCCCTGCTCGCGGGCCCGGGGCAGCAGCCGCCGCACCTCCGCCACCGCCTCGGCGGTAGAGGTGCCCTGGTTGCGCCGGCAGAACGTGTCGGTGGCGACCACGACGAAGTTGACCTCGGTGACGCCGGCGGCGACCGCCCGGTCCAGGCCGCGCCCGTTCATCACCAGGCCGATCGAGGCCAGGCCCGGCTCGTCGCGGACCAGCGCCGTCAACGCGTCGGCGTCGGCGAGCTTCGGCACCTTCGCCGGGTTGACGAAGCTCGTCACCTCGACGCGCCGGCTGCCCGCCGCGACGGCCCGGCGCACCAGTTCGGCCTTCTGCCCGGTGGTCAGCTCCGCCGGGTGGTTCTGCAGTCCGTCGCGGGGGCCGACCTCGACGATCTCGACGTTCAAGACAGCGCCTTCAGTCCGGCCTGCGCGACCTCCATGTCCTGCGTGTAGTGGCCGCCGCTGACCCCGATGCCGCCGACCAGCACGTCGTCGACCTTCACCGGATAGCCGCCGCCGAAGGTCACCAGCCGGTCGATGGCCGGCGGCGCGCCCATCGCCAGCGGGCCGTCGTCCTTGATGAAGTCGTACCAGCCGTCGCTGCTGAGCCCGAAGCCGACAGCCGTGTACGCCTTGTCCTGCGCCAGCTGGACGCTCACCAGCGGCGCGCCGTCCATCCGCTCGTACGCCTTGAGCACGCCGCTCTCGTCGCACACCGCGACGGTGACCGCGAAGCCCATCTCCTCCGCTCGGGCGACGGCGGCGGCCACCATCGCCCGCGCGGCCTCCGCGGAGACCGAGCGCTTCTTCACCACGTACGGGTTCTTCGCCATGACTGCCTCCTCAGATCGCGCCGGCGGCGCGCAGTTCGGTGATCCGGTCGTCGGCCAGGCGCAGCACCTGGCGCAGAACCTCGTCGGTGTGCTCACCCAGCCGGGGGCCCACCGAACGCAGCCGGCCCGGGGTGCGGGACAGCCGGGGCGCGACGTTCTGCATCGGGAACGCGCCCATCTCCGGGTGGTCGAGTTCGACGATCGCCTCGCGCGCGGCGAAGTGCTCGTCGGCGAGCATCTCCCGGGCGGTGTAGACCGACCCGGCCGGTACGCCGCCCAGATGCAGCAGCCGCAGCAGCGCGGCCGGTTCGAACGTGATGGTCCACGCCGCGATCAGGTCGTCCAGTTCGGCCTGGTGCGCGCCGCGGGCGGCGTGGGTGGCGTACCGGGGGTCGTCGGCCAGTTCCGGGCGGCCCATCACCGCCGCCAGGCGGCGGAACACCGTGTCCTGGTTCGCGGCGATCAGCACTGTGGCGCCGTCGTGCGTCGGGTACGCGTTGCTCGGCGCCACGTTGGGCAGGATCGAGCCGGTCCGCTCCCTGATGTAGCCGGTCAGCGCGTACTCCGGCACCAGCGACTCCATCAGGGCCAGCACCGACTCGTAGATCGCGCTGTCCACCACCTGCCCCTGGCCGGTGCTGCTCGCCACCCGCAACGCCATCATGGCGCCGAGCGCGGCGAACGTGCCGGCCAGCGAGTCGCCGAGGCTGACGCCGATGCGGCTCGGCGGCGTGGACGGGTCGCCGGTGACGTGCCGGATCCCGCCCATCGCCTCGCCGATCGAGCCGTAGCCGGCGCGGGACGCGTACGGGCCGTCCTGCCCGAACGCGGTGACCCGCACGACGACCAGCCGCGGGTTGATCCGGTGCAGCTCCTCCGGCGCGAGCCCCCAGCGTTCCAGCGTGCCCGGGCGGAAGTTCTCCACGAACACGTCGGCGCCGGCGAGCAGGTCGCGCATGAGCTGCTGCCCCTCGGGCATCCGCAGGTTGCAGGTGACCGACTTCTTGTTGCGGGCCACCACCGGGAACCACAGCGACTTGCCGTGCGGCTTCTCCCGCCCCCACTGCCGCATCGGGTCGCCGCCGTCCGGCTGTTCGACCTTGATCACCTCGGCGCCGAAGTCGCCGAGCAGTTGCGCGCAGAACGGCCCGGCCAGCAGCACGCCGGCCTCCACCACCCGTACGCCGGTCAGCGGCCCGTCGGGAAAGCTGCCGGTCATCCGGCCGGCTCCGACAGTCCGAACATCTTCTCGATGCGCGCCTCGGCGAACCGGGAGACCGCGCCCGCCCGGGTCACCGACCGGACGCCCTCGATCTTCAGCAGCGCCGGGCGGACCAGCGAGCCCATGGTGACCGGCGCCGACGGGCAGGCCGCGCAGCGGCCGTGGAACGTCACCCGGGCGTCGCCGTCGGCGTCCACGTCGACGGTGACGCCGCCGCCGTGCGCCTCGACGAGCTGGCGTACCTTGCCGTCGAGCGCGCGGTCGGCGGCTTTCGCCGTCTTGTCAGCGCCCATCCTTGCGGCCCTTCTTCGCGGACTTCTTGCCGCTCTTGCCGTACAGCTCCTTCTTCTTGGCCTTCACGTCGATGCCGAGCACCCGGGCGAAGTTCAGGCCGAAGATCTTCTCCTTGATCTCGTCGGTCAGCTCCGGGTAGCCGTAGCCGTCCTGGAGGTCCTCCGGCATCTGCATCTCGGCGAACAGGTCGATGTACGCCTGCACCTTCGGCCAGACGAACGCCTCGGAGCCCCACAGCAGCCGGTCCGGGCCGACGTGCAGCAGGCACTTGCCGATGGCGTGCAGCGCGGCCCGGGGCGCGACCGGGTACTGGTTGATCCAGGCGGTGAGCGCGAGGTGGATGTTCTCGTACCGGGCGGCGATGTTGATCGTCTCGTTGATGAACGGTTCACCGAGGTGGTGCACGATGAACGTCATCTCGGGGAAGTCCTGCGCCGCGCGTTCCAGGTCGTACGGGGCCAGGTCGGCGATGTGCTGGGTGTTGAACGCCAGCCCCTTGTGGAACTGCACGTTCGTCACGCCGTGTTCGAGCGCGGTCTCCCACAGCGGGTACGCGACCTGCCGGTCGTCGATCTTCCAGGACAGGCCGCCGGAGTGCGCCTGGTAGAACTTGAAGCTGGTGGCGCCCCACTCCTCGATCTGCCGGATCATCTCGGTCACCGCGCCGTAGCGGCCGTGGGTGATCGGGTCGACGCCGCCGCAGAACAGCACCCGGTCCGGGTACGCCTCCTTGAGCTTGTAGTTGTTCTCCGCCGGCGAGAAGCCCAGCTTCCAGCCGCCGTGGCTGGGCACCGTCTGGGCCATCGCCATGTCGGTGTCGGACTCCTCGAACATCAGCCGGTACGCGTCCTCGACCGACAGCTCGCGGCCGGAGATGTCGTCGTACGGGTAGCCCGGGGCGGAGTACTTGCGGGCGTACTCGACGAGCGCGTTCGTCGACTTCTTGCCGCCGTGGTTGAAGTCGATGTTCTCGTCGGTGAGCTTGTACATGTGGATGGCGTTGTCGAGGACGAAGAAGCCGTTCTTCATGGGGTGGGGCGTCCCTTCGGGGTGGTGTCGTGCTCCAGGCGTTCGACGTGCCGGACGGCGAGCTGGCGTCGGCGCCGCACCGACCACGCGGCGACCGAGACGCCGGCGATGACGGCGAGGCCGTTGAAGACGCGCTCGATCCAGGTCGCGGCGCCGAGGTGTTGCAGGCCGGCGATGGTGAAGGTGATGAAGTACGCGGCGATCACCGTGCCGAGGATGTTGACCCGGCCGGGTCGCAGCGCGGCGGCGCCGAGGAAGGCGGCGGCGAAGGCGGGCAACAGGAACTGCTCGCCGACGGTGGGCTGGGCCGAACCGATCCGCGAGGCCAGCAGCACCCCGGCGAGCGAGGCGAGCACTGCCGCGCCGACGAACGCCCGGACGGTGTAGCTGCGCACGTCGATGCCGGCCCGGGCGGCACCGCGCAGGTTGCCGTCCATCGCGTAGAGCCGCTGCCCGAAGGGCGTCCACACGACGATGAACTCCAGCACCAGCACCAGCACCACGAGGTAGATCAGCGGCAGCGGGACGCCGCCCAGGTCGCCGCGGGCGATCTCGGTGAACGCCGGCGGCACGTTCTGGTACAGCACCCGGCCGCCGGTGACCATGTAGAGCAACCCCATCAGCAGGCTGCCCACCGCGAGCGTGGCGATGATGGAACTCATGCCGAACCTCAGCACCAGCAAGCTGTTGAGCAGGCCGACCGCGACACCGACGGCGAGCACGGCGACCAGGGCCAGCCAGATCGGCACGCCCTGCACCGCGATCAGCCAGATGCTCACGCCCTGCGCCAGGCCCAGCATCGGGCCGACCGACGCGTCCAGGTAGTGCGCCAGCAACGGCAGCGTGGCGGCCATCGCCACGATCACCGTCACGGTCTGGTTGACCAGGATCAGCCGGAAGTTGGTGGTGGTGAAGTACGTGTCCGGGGTGAGCACGGAGAAGACCGCGATCACCAGGACGAGCATGCCGAGCAGCCCGAACCGGCTCACCCCTTCGACCGCCCGCTCCCCGGCCCCGGCGCGGGACCGGTCGGCGCTCTGCTTGACGACCGTACGGCCGCGGCCCGGGGGCGTCTTCGTCGTGGCGGCGGTCATCGGACCGCCTCCCCCGCCGTGGCGAGCGTGCCGGCGACGATCAGCTGCACACACCGTTCGACGTCGAGCCCTTCGGTGGGGCCGTGGTAGACGTTGCGGCCGCCCTTCATCACCAGCAGCCGGTCGGCCATCGACAGGATCTCCGGGATCCGGTGGCTGATCACGATGACCGCGTAGCCCCGGTCGCGCAGCCGGCGGATCAGGGCGTTGACGCCGTCGGACTCGGTGGTGCCGAGCGCCGCGGTCGGCTCGTCCATCACCATCACGCGCGGCTCGTTCTCGGTGACCAGCGCGCGGGCGATGGCGACCATCTGCCGTTGCCCGCCGGAGAGCCCTTCGACCAGCACGTTCATGTCGTGCAGGTCGATGCCCAGTTCCTCCAGCACCGCCCGGGTGCGTTCGCGCATCGCCCGCTTGCGCAGCACGGGCAGGCCGCGTACGCCGCCGGTCCACTCGCGACCGAGGAAGACGTTCTCGACGATGCTCAGGTTGTCGGAGAGCCCGAGATCCTGGTAGATCATCTCGATCCCGGCGGCGCGGGCCGCGCCGATGGTGTGCGGCGTCAGGTCCCGGCCGGCCACCCGCAGGCGGCCGGAGTCCGGTGCCAACGCGCCGCTGACCATGCTCATCAGCGTCGACTTGCCGGCGCCGTTGTCCCCGACGACGCCGAGGATCTCGCCCGGGCGCACGTCGAAGGAGACGTCGGTGACGGCGCGTACCCGCCCGTAGGACTTGCTGACGCCCACCGCCTCCAGCACCGGGGCGGCACTCATCGGGCCTCGCTCCACATCTTCTCGTAGCGCTCGGCGTAGTTCACGTAGCTGTTCCAGTCGACAGCGCCGTCCTTGGGGGCGTTCGTCTTGTCGAAGACGGTCGCCGGGATGCCCTGCTCGGCGTCGGGCAGCGCGGGCTGACCGGCGGCCAGCCGGCCCACCTGGTCGATGGCGGCGTAGGCGTTCCAGCCGCGGATGGCGCCGAAGTCGGCGAGCTGGTCACCGGCGGCCACGCTGCCCAGACGCTCCGGCTCGGCGTTCTTCGACAGCACCTTGATGTCGTTGCGACCGGCGGCCCGGATGGCGGCGATGACGGACTCCACGCCGTTGCCGTACGGGGTGAGGATGTACTGCAGCTTGTCGCCGTGCTTCTGGATCAGCGAGGTGGTGATGTTCTGCATCTCGATCGGGTCGACCGCCTGCGCCAGCGTGCGCTCGCGGACCTCCAGCAGCTCGCAGCCGGTGCAGCCGGCGAGCACGCGCTTGCTGGCGTTGAGCGCCTCGACCAGGTGCGGGTAGCCGACGTCCCAGAGGAAGACGACCTTGGCCTTGCCGTTGGAGTCGGCGACGGCCTTCGCCGTGGCCAGCACTGCCTGGAACGTCTCCCGGCTGGACACGTGCGCGTCGTAGCCGACCGCGCCGCCCTCGGCGACGGCGGAGACGCCCACCACCGGGATCTTCGCCTTCTGCAGCTCGGCGATGCCGTCGGCGACCTGGTTCTCCGGGATGGCTACGGTGATGACGGCGGTGGGCTTGTTGGCGGCGGCGGTGGCCAGTGCCTTCTGGTAGCCCTCCGGGGTGCCCTGGCCGTCCAGGATCTCGGCGCTCCAGCCGAGCTTCTCGGCGATGGCGGTGGCCCGCTTGCCGACTTCCTCGCACGAGGTGCCGATCTTGCAGACGATGATGTTGAGCTTGCCGTTCGCCGGGGGCTTCACCGACGTCGTCGGCCCGGACCACTCCTCGTAGACCTTGATCTTGTCGAGGGTGATGTCGGCTTCCTTGCCCTCGAAGTAGAGCATTCCGCCGGTGCCGGCGGCGATCAGCTTGCGGGCCGTCTCGGTGTACTCGTCGTTGACCACGGCGGGCGTGTCGGAGGCCGCGCTGTCCTCACCCGATCCGCAGGCGGCGGTGGTGAGCAGGAGGGCGGTCACCCCGAACGCGGCGGCGGCGGCGCGGAGCCGGCGGGCTCCGGAAGTGTGTGTCACGGTGCTACTCCCTCGGTGGGTGGCAGGCGTCGAAGAGAAGCGAGTCGATGAGTCGGCGCAGGGAGGGGCGAAAACGAACCCGGCGCGTGACGGGCGCTTCGGGTTGCATGCAATCGCAGTCCAACACGATCAACATCGACAGTCAATAGTTCACAGTGCCGAAACATAAGCCCTGTTCGGGAGCGTTTCGCCAGCCCACGAGGGAGGCGCATTCGCCCCGGCCGGGCGGAGAAATTGTATTTTTCCGACCTGAAGCTTTCGGGGTACGCGTCAGCGGACGGGTGCCGCGGAACGCCCGATGCGCAGGACCGCCCGGCCGTGCTCGGTCATCATCGCCTCGGACCAGTCGGTGCTGTCGCCCCACTCGACCTCGACGTCGTCGACCTCCGGCGCCACCCGCCCGATCTCCCGGCGCACGCTCTGCTCGAAGAACGGCGTGTACATGCAGAACGGGCCGGTGGTGATCAGGTCGAGCGTCACCCGCAGCCGGCCGTCCGGCTCGCGGCGCGCCCGCACGTCGCGTACCAGCCCCATGTCGACGATGCCCACGCGCCGGCCGACGCCCAGCCCGCAGGGGTCGTAGACGGTGTTGCACGCGCTCAGCAGACGTGCCCGCAGGTCGGCCGCGGCCGGATCCACGCCGCTCACGCGGCCAGCCGTTCCCGGTGGCGCGCCCACGGCCGGGGCGCGTGCGCGAGATAGTCCTGGCGCCGCCGGGCCGGCTCGTCGTCGGCCACCGCCGCGCGCACCTTCTCCTCGTCCAGGCCGTGCAGGCGCAGGGCGTTGCCGCCCATCAGCTTGGCGAGCACGTCCGGGGTGAACTCCGGGAAGCCCCAGCCGTCGACCAGGTCCCGGGGCATCTCGAAGTCCATCAGCGCGTCGATGATCGGCTGCGGGTGCGCGGACGGCACGCCGGTGGCGAACATGATGCGATCCGTGCCGCCGTGCATCATGAGCATGCCGACGATCTCGGCGAACCGGCGCGGCTTGCGCACGATCATGTTGGAAACCGACTCGATCGTCGCCCAGATGTTCGGGTGCGTACGCAGTTGCAGCGCGCAGTCCTCCAGGAACGCCCAGCCGCTGTGCACCACCTCGAACGTCAGGCCCGGGAAGGCGATCGCCGCGCAGGTCACGTCGTCGACGTGGTTGAGCACCCGTGGCCCGGCCCCGGCGGGCACCGCCTTGTGCGCGCCGATGTGCGTGACGCCGAGGTCGAGCGCCTTCTGCAGGAACGGGAACGCCAGCTCCCGGTCGTCCAGCAGCATCAGCTTCGAGGAGTTCACCTCCGGGTCGATCAGCCCGTTGGTCGGATAGAACTTGAAGCCGTCGATGTCGTCCTCTTCGGCGCGCTGCTGCATCAGGTCCATCTCGGCGGGGCCGCGCAGCGGATCCACCGGCGCGAACAGCAGCACCCGGTCCGGGTACCGCCGCTTGAGTTCGCGGCCCAGCTCGTACGGCGAGGCGCCGCCGTCGAAGAACCCGTCGATCTCCACGCCGTGGTAGATCATCACGTCGACGGCGCTCTCCACGAACACGATGTCCGCCAGTTCCTCGGCGGTCCAGCCGGCGGTGAACTCGTCCCGCGTCATCAGGTATCCGGGCGCCGGCGACTCGACCGAGGTGTGGCCGATGCGGTACAGCGCGTTCACCATGCCGTCGTACGCGGCCTGGGAGCAGTGCGGCGCCCGGTTTCCGGGCCGGAAGTCGTACCCGTGGACGACACCGTCCACCACGACCATCCCATTGATCATGTCAACTCCGTTCTCCTGTCGACGGGAGCGCGACGAGCGGTGGACGGGCGCGGCCGGTCACCCGCGCCGGCCGCCCGTCGCGGCAGTGCGCGGTATGTGATCGCGGCCACCATCGGCCCGAGAATGTACACAACATAGGGGCGCAGTCCGGAGCGGTCAAGACGATCTCATCGTCGACGCAGAGGGCCGACGTGCGCCGCGATCGGCATCCTCACCTCGTGTTTTTCCCGATTTTCTAGACACGTCGGGTCGAATGACACCCGGCGACGAGCACGGCACGGACTGCCTCGCCGCAAATCCTTGACAGTGATTGCATACATTGCTTGACTCTCTCGCCATGACAGAGCAGGCAGCGGCAGTCCCTCGTCCCGGGGACGTCGAGCGCCGCCGGGACGAGGTCCCACCTCCCACCACCACACCGGTCCTCCAGGCGCGCGGCATCGCTCGCAGCTTCGGCGCCGTACGGGCACTGCGCGACGCGTCGCTGACCCTGCGGCGGGGCGAGGTCATGGCGCTGATGGGCGACAACGGCGCCGGCAAGTCGACGCTGGTGAAGACGCTCGCCGGCGTGGTCACGCCGGATCGCGGCGAGATCCTGGTCGACGGCGCGCCCCGCCGGTTCGCCGGTCCCGCCGACGCGCTCGACGCCGGCATCGAGACCGTCTACCAGGACCTGTCGCTGATCGACTCGATGAGCGCGGCGGAGAACGTCTTCCTGGGCCGGGAGCCGCTGGGCCGCGGCCCGATGTCCCGGCTGCTGCGCCTGGTGGACCGCCGGGCGATGGCGGAGCGGACGCAGAAGGCCGTCGACCGCATCGGCGCCCGGCTGCCCTCGCTGTCCTCGCACGTGTCCTCGATGTCCGGCGGACAGCGCCAGGCGCTCGCCGTCGCGCGGGCCACCATGTGGGGCCGCAACATCGTGATGCTCGACGAGCCGACGGCGGCGCTGGGCGTCACCGAGTCCGGACACGTCCTGGAGATCATCACCGCGCTCAAACAGCAGGACATCGCCGTCCTGATGATCTCGCACAACCTCGAACACGTCTTCCGCGTCGCCGACCGGGTCACGGTCATGCGACAGGGACGCACTGTCGGCGAGCTCACCACCGCCGAGGCGTCCTCCGGCGACATCGTCGCGCTGATCACCGGTGCGGCGCCAGCCGCGGCGGCGACCGAGTCCTGACACCGGCCACACCGGCCGAAGCAAACCCGAGAGAAGGGATCAGAGTGAGACGCAGATCGTTCGCGAGCGCCGCGCTCGTCGTCGCGCTGGGCATGACGGCGGCGGCCTGTTCCACCGAGGGAGCGGCCCCGGCGGCCCCCTCGGAGGGCAAGGCGCTGGAGGCCAAGGACGTCCGGATCGGGTTCGCCAACTTCGCCGAGCCGGCCAGCCCCGTGCTCGGGGCCATCGACGTCGGCATGCGCAAGGAGGCCGAGAAGCGCGGATGGGAGATTCTCGTCCTCAACAACGACCGGGACGGGCCGACCGCGGTGGCGAACGCCGAGACCATGGTCTCCCGCGGCGTCACCCACGTCGTGGAGTTCCAGGGTGACGGCAAGGTCGCGCCGCAGATCATGGACATCTTCAACAAGGCCGGGATACCGGTCATCGCGATCGACATCGCCCACCCGGGCGCGCACTTCTTCGGGATCAACAACATCGAGTCGGGGCGGCTCTCCGGCCGGGCCGGCGGGACGTACGCGAAGGAGAAGTGGGACTGCAAGCCGGACCTCGTCACCGTGCTGGAGAACGAGGAGTCGGGTGACGTGGCGCTGCTGCGCACCGAGGGCATCCTCAAGGGACTCAAGGAGGTGTGCCCGGACATCGACGGCGTCATCACCCGGCGCAACTCGCCGACCACGCCGGACGGTTCCCAGGGCGTCGCGCGCGACATCCTGGTCTCCAAGCCCGACGCGAAGAAGATCCTGGCGCTCGGCGGCAACGACAACATGATCATCGGCACCATCAACGCCGCGGAGCAGCTCAGCCGCGCCGGTGACATCTACGGCTACGGCCTCGGCGCCGACCTCATGCTGTTCGGTGTCGACACGCCGGGTCTCGGCGGCTCGACCGCGTTCTGGTACGAGGGCTACGCCAAGCAGATCTACACGATCCTCGACCGGATGGTCGCCGGCGAGAAGATCCCCGTGGTCGACTCGCCGAAGGACCCGAACGCGCTGTTCAACCCGGTCTGCGCGTTCCCGAAGGACGCCGTGTCGTCCATTCCCCCGCTCAAGGAGCGGATCGACGCGCTCTACGCCAAGGACGCCCCGGCCAAGTCTGCCGCCGAGCAGTACTGTCCCGCGGGCACCGAGACGTACGGGCTCGGCAAGTGAGCACCTGACCATGTCCGTGTCTGCCCCGCAGGCAGCCGTCCGGCGGAGCACGGTGCTTCCCGTGCTCCGCCGCCACGGCGCCACCCTCGCCCTGGCCGCGCTCTGGGTCGCGCTGGTGCTGGCCACCGCCGTGAAGTCGCCGGCCTTCCTGTCCCACCAGACCGTCATCGCGGTGGCCTTCAACATGGCGTTCATCGGCGTCCTGGTCGTCGGCGTCAGCCTGGTGATGCTCAGCGGCGCCGAGTTCGACCTGTCCGTCGGCGTGACGGCTGTCGCCGCCGCGCTGATCGCCGCCCAGTTGCTGACCGACGGCGCGTCGTTCGCCGTGGTGCTGGTGGCGGTGCTGGTGTTCGGCACGCTCATCGGCACCGTGAACGCGGCGCTGATCGTGCGCGTGCGCATCCACCCCATCGTCGCCACCCTCGGCACCATGTTCCTGGTCAGCGGCACCACCCGGCTGTTCATCGAGTTCGTGCCGATCCCGCGCGACAGCTTCCTGCGCCGGCACGTCGCCGGCGACCTGTTCGGCGTACCCCGGGTCTTCTGGGTCATGGTGGTGCTGCTGGCGGTCGTCGCGTTCGTGGCCGGCCGCACCCGCCTGGGCCGGCACCTCGTCGCGGTCGGCGGCAACCGGCAGGCCGCGCTCGTACGCGGCCTGCGGCCGGACCGCATCCAAGCCGGCGCCCTGGTGTTCTGCGGTCTGGTCGCCGGCCTCGCCGGGCTGGTCCTCGCGTCCCAGGGCGACATCGTCCAGTCCACGCTGACCCCGGGTACCGAGTTCCGGGTGATCTCGATCCTGCTGCTCGGCGGGATGGCGCTCACCGGCGGCCGGGGCAGCTTCCTCGGCGTCGCCGCCGCGCTGCTGCTGCTCAACACGCTGCCCACGGCCATCGTCACCTGGGGCGTCTCGTCCAGCTGGCAGCCGGTCGTCGAGGGAGTCGTGCTCGCGGTCGCGCTCGCCGTCAACAGCGTCAGGAGCGCACCATGACGACCTCGGGTACCCGGCCCGGATGGACGGCCCTGCTCAGCCGCCCGTCCACCACGAGCGTGCTGCTGTTCGTGGTCGCCGTGACCGCCGCGCTGAGCTTCGCGCCGGACTTCGCGACCCGCGCCAACATCTCCAGCATGCTCGGCGACCTGCTCGCCCCGGCGATCGTCCTGCTCGCGGCCAGCCTGGCCATGACCGGCGGCGTCGCCGACCTGAGCGTCGGCTCGGTCCTCGGCCTCGGCGCGGTCGTCTACGCCACCGCCTACACCGCCTCCGGCTCGTGGCAGGCCGGCGTGCTCGCCGCGCTCGGCGTCGGGCTGCTGGCCGGGCTCACCAACGGCGGCCTGGCGCTGGTGTTCGGCGTCTGGCCGCTGATCGCCACGCTGGGCATGCTCGTCGCCGCCCGTGGCCTGGCGAAGGTGATCAGCGACGGCAGCTCGGTGGCGGCGTACACCCCGGAGCTCAGCACCGCGCTGAAGACCACGGTCGGGCCGCTGCCGGTACCGGTCTTGGTGGTGCTGGGGCTCGCGCTGGTGTGCAGCGCGCTGGTCCGCCGGTCCCGCTGGGGCACCCACCTGCGCGCCACCGGCGGCGACGAGGTCGTCGCCACCCGCGCCGGCATCCGGGCCGGCCGGGTCCGGCTGGCGCTGTTCGTGCTGACCAGCACCGCCGCGGCGGTCGCCGGCTGCATCCAAGTGATGCGCACCGGCGCCTCGGCCGTCACCCTCGGCGAGGGCACCGAGCTGTACGTCTACGGCGCGCTGCTGATCGCCGGGTTCCGCCTCGCCGGCGGCGGGCACGGGAGCCCGATGACGGCGTTCCTGAGCCTGCTCTCGCTGAGCATCGTGCTGAACATCTTCCGGCTGCGCGGCATGCCGCTGCCGCTGGGCGACATCCTGCTCGGCGTCACGCTGCTGGGCGCGGTGTCGCTCGGCTGGATCCGCCAGCGCACGCAGCGGCACTCCCCCGAGCCGGAACCCGAGCCGGAGGCCCGGCCGCACGCCGTGCCGGCCTGACCTCCACCCGCACCACCGGAACGACCGACGAGAGAACAGGGACGACATGAACGACTATGCCCGCGGCCCGCTGTCCGGCTTGCGCGTGATCGAAGCCGGGGTCCTGCTGGCCGGGCCGTTCTGCGGCCAGATCCTCGGCGACCTGGGCGCCGACGTGATCAAAGTGGAGGAGCCGGGGCGGGGCGACCCGATGCGCGAGTGGGGACGCGAGCGCCCGTACGGCAAGTCGCTGTGGTTCCCGGTGCTCGGCCGCAACAAGCGTTCGGTCACCCTCAACCTGCGCGTCCCCGACGGGCAGGAGGTGCTGCGCCGGCTCGCCGCCGAGGCCGACGTGCTGGTGGAGAACTTCCGACCCGGCACGCTGGAGCGCTGGGGCGTCGGCCCGGACGTCCTGTGGGAGATCAACCCACGGCTGGTGATCGTGCGGGTGTCGGCGTACGGGCAGTCCGGACCGTACGCCGAACGCGCCGGGTACGGCTCGATCGGCGAGGCGATGGGCGGCATCCGCTACACCACTGGTGATCCCGACTCGCTGCCCAGCCGGGTCGGCATCAGCATCGGCGACTCGCTCGCGGGCACGTTCGCCGCGGTGGGCGCGATGGGCGCGCTGCGGGTGGCCGAGGCGACCGGCCGGGGCCAGATCGTCGACAGCGCGATCTACGAGTCGGTGCTCGCGCTGATGGAGTCGCTGGTGCCGGAGTACGCGCTCGGCGGCTACATCAGGGAACGCACCGGCTCGATCCTGCCGAACATCGCGCCGAGCAACGTCTACGTCGCCTCCGACGGCGGCATGGTGGTGATCGCGGCCAACCAGGACACCGTCTTCCGGCGGCTGGCCGAGGCGATGGCGCAGCCGGAGCTGGCCGTCGACCCGCGGTTCGCCGGCCACACCGACCGCGGCCGGCACCAGCGCGAGCTGGACGAGCTGATCGCCAAGTGGTGCGCCGGGTACGGCGGGGACGAGCTGCTGGAACTGCTGCACCGCCACGGTGTGCCGGCCGGGCGGATCTACACCGCCAAGGAGATGCTCACCGACCCGCACTTCGCCGCCCGGGACGCGATCGTCCGGCTGGAGCACCCGGACCTGGGCGAGTTCCCGATGCAGAACGTCGTGCCGAAGCTGACCGCGACGCCCGGCGGGATCCGCGGCGTCGGGCCCGAGCTGGGCCAGCACACCGACGAGGTGCTCCGCGACGTCGCCGGACTCGACGACGACGAGATCTCCCGCCTGCGCGCCGCCGGCGTGGTCTGAGCGCCTGCCCCACCCCACCACCACGAAAGGAAGTCCCATGTCCCACTACACCAAGACGTCCGTCACGATCGACGCGGCCCAGCGGATCCTCGCCGCCGCCGTCGCCAAGGCGGAGCAGATGGCTCTGCCCTGTGTCATCGCCGTCGTCGACGAGAGCGGCGTGCTGAAGGCGTTCGCCCGGATGGACGGCGCCGCGCTGCTGTCGGTGCAGGTCGCGCAGGACAAGGCGTACACGGCGGCGGGCTTCGGCATGCCCACCGACGGCTGGTACGACTTCATCAAGGACGACGCGCCGCTGGCCACCGGCGCGCCCGCCGGCATCGACCGGCTCGTCGTCTTCGGCGGCGGCTACCCGATCACCGCCGACGGCGCGGTGATCGGCGGCATCGGGGTCAGCGGCGGGCATTACACGCAGGACATGGAGGTGGCGCGCGCCGGCCTGGACGCCGTGGCCTGATGCTCCGGCACGGGGCCCGGGGGACCGCCGGGGCGGCGGTCCCCCGCCCCGGCTCACTCGACGCCGGCCAGCCAGGACTCGTAGTCCAGCGCGGCGGTCAGCTCCGGCCGGTCCCGGCCGCGCAGCGCGCGGGCCAGCGCGGACGCCGTGCCGGGGGCGACAGTGGCAACCCGCGCGGCCAGCGCAGCCCCGGCGTCCGGGTCGGCCGACACCGAGCCGACCAGTCCGTGCCGCAGCGCCTCCTCGGCGTCGAGCGTGGCCCCGGTCCAGGCCAGGTGTGCCAGCACGCCGGTGCCGGCGACACCGGCGAGGAACCGTCCGGCGCCGCCGGCCAGGAACGCCGCGGGCGAGCCCGTGCCGAACGTCGCGGTGGGCGCGGCGACGCGCAGGTCCGCCGCGAGCGCCAGGCCGAACCCGAGACCGCGTACCGCGCCGTCGACGTGGACGATCACCGGGCCCGGCGCGGCGTGTACCCGCAGCACCAGTTCGTGCAGCTGTCCGCGTACCACCGGCTGGGCGAGGTCGTCGGGCTCGTGCCGCCAGGCGTCGCCCTGGACGCGGATCAGCAGCGGCTCCCCCGGCGCACGGGCGTGCCGCTTGAGCGCGTCGAGCAGTGCGGAGCGGGCGGCCGGACCGAGCCGCTCGCCGGCGCCCGGGTCGGTGGCCTCGTGTACCTGCGTCACGTCGTTCTCCTATCGGCCGGTGAAGCGGGCCGGACGCTTCTCCAGGAACGCGTCGATGCCCTCGATGTGGTCGTCGGTGGACAGCAGCGTCAGCAGCAGCGAACGCTCGTGGGCGAGGCCGGCGGTCAGGCCGACCTCCTCGGCGGTACGCAGCGCCTGCTTGCCGAGGCGGGCCGCGACCGGGCTGCGGGCGGCGATCGAGGACGCCAGCGCGATCCCCGCCTCGACCACCCGTTCGGCGGGCACCACCTGGCTGACCAGACCCATTCGCTGCGCGGTCCAGGCGTCCACCAGCCGGCCGCCCAGCACCAGCTCGGCGGCCCGGAAGCGGCCGGCGACACGGGCCCAGCGCTGGGTGCCGCCGGCGCCCGGGATGATGCCGAGGTTGATCTCCGGCTGGCCGAACACGGCGGAGTCGGCCGCGACCACCGCGTCGCACGTCATCGCCAGCTCGCACCCGCCACCCAGGACGTATCCGGCGACCGCGGCGACGGCCGGCTTGCCGAAGCGGGCGAACCGGTTCCAGCACTCCAGCCGCTCGGAGAGCAGGTAGTCGGCCGGGGACGTACGGCGCAGCTCGCGGATGTCCGCGCCGGAGGCGAACAGCCGCGGGCCGCCGGTCAGCACCAGCACCCGTACCTCCGGGTCGGCCTCGGCCCGGTCCATCGCCGCGGCGAGCGCGCACAGGACGTCGGCGCTGAGCGCGTTGCGTGTCTGCGGCCGGTCGATCGTGGCGACCGCCACCGCGTCGTGTACCGCGTAACCGACGGGTTCCACGGATCACCTCCCTGTCGTCCGGACCAGGCGAACATACTCGCCGGTATGTCGTCAAGATCCGAGTACCCGGCGCGGAAAGCGAGATTCACAAGGAAGAACAGCATCCGGGATTTGCTTGACACCGATCATGAACACCGCCTAGACATCTCGACATACGCAACGGTATGGCGCGGCGCGCAACGACCCGCCCGCGCCGGAGAACCGGGAGGCACCACGTGTCCGTGATCTGGGAGCCACGCCTGGACGACGAGGGACGCCACTGGCGCGACCTCGCCCGGGACGTGGCGGCGCGCCACTTCGCGCCGCTGGCCGAGGAACTCGACCGGGAGCAGCGCTACCCGTGGGAGAGCGTGCGGGTGCTCGTCGAGCAGGGGCTGGCCGGGCTGCTCGTGGAACGCGAGCACGGCGGGCAGGGCACGTCGTTCGTGACCGCCTGCGCGGTCATCGAGGAGGTCTCCCGCGCCTGCCCGTCGACCGGCGCGATCCTCACCGCGTACGCGCTCGGCGCCACCCCGCTGATGCTGGCCGGCACCCCCGGGCAGCGCGAGCGCTACCTGGGCGGGCTGGCCCGGGGCGAGGCGATCAGCTTCGCGCTGACCGAGGAGGGCGCCGGCAGCGACGCCGCCCGCATCCGCACCACAGCCGAACGCGAGGGCGCGGGCTGGCGGCTGCGCGGTGAGAAGATCTACATCGGCAACGGCGGCGCGTCGCGGTACTACGTGGTCTTCGCGCTCACCGACCCGCAGGCCGGCACCCGCGGCATCACCGCGTTCCTGGTGGACAAGGACGCCGACGGCGTGGTCATCGACCGGTACGAGGACAAGATGGGCATCCGCGGGACGCTCACCAGCAACCTCAAGCTGGACACCTGGGTGCCCGACGGCGACGTGCTCGGCGACCTCAACCGGGGCATGCGGCTGGCCATGCAGACGCTGTCGGCCGGGCGGATCAGCGTGGCCGCCCAGTCGCTGGGTGTCGCGCTCGCCGGCTTCGACGTCGCGTCCCGGGAGGCGGCCCGGCGGGAGACCTTCGGCCGGCCCATCATCGACAACCAGGGCATCTCGTTCCCGCTGGCGGACGTGGCCACCGGCATCACCGCCGCCCGGATGATCACCTTCGAGGCCGCCCGCACGCACCAGGAGGGCGGCGACGTCGGCGTCCTCGGGGCGATGGCCAAGCTGTACGCCAGCGAGGTCGCGCACCGGGCGGTCGACACGGCCGTGCAGGTGTTCGGCGGCGACGGCTTCTGCAAGCCCTGCCCCGCCGAACGGCTCTACCGGGACCAGCGGATCCTGGAGATCTACGAGGGCACCTCGGAGATCCAGCGGCTGGTGCTGGGCCGGGCGATCAAGGCGTCGGTGGCGGCATGAGCGCGTCCTGGCAGCTGAGCGTCGACTGGCCCGCGTCCGGCTCCACCCGGGTGTTCGACCTGGCACAGCAGATGTACACCGGCATCCCCCACCACCCGAACCACCCGCCGTACAGCTTCACACTGACCAAGCGGCACGGCGAGATCATGTACCCGGACGGCGTCTCCGCCGCCGCCGAGATGATCACCACGGGCGGGCACGTGGGCACCCACGTCGACGGGCTCGCCCACGTCTCCCGACTCGGCCGGGTGTACGGCGGCGTGGACGTCACGGCGAGCCAGTCGTACGCCGACGGGGTGCCGGACGTGTCGGTGCACGAACTGCCGCCGGTGCTGGCCCCCGGTCACCTGGTGGACGCGACTGTCGCGCTCGGCCGGCCGCTGACCCCCGCCGACGGCGTCGGCGCGGAACTGTTCGAGCGCTGGTTCGCCGACCGGCCCCGCCCCCGCCCCGGTGACGTGGTGCTGGTGCGTACCGGCTGGGACGAGAAGTGGACCGACAATGCCGCGTACCTCGGTGTCGCCACCGGAGCGCCAGGCGTCGACGTCAGCGGGGCGCGCTGGCTCACCGACCACGGCGTCGTGGCGGCCGGCGCGGACACCATCGCGTTCGAGCACATGCCCAGCCCCGCGCTGGCCGTGCACTGCCACCTGCTGGTCGACCACGGCGTGCCGATCATGGAGGCGATGAACCTCGCGCCGCTGGCCGCCGAGCGGGTCTGGGACTTCTTTTTCATCGCCGCCCCGCTGTCCATCCGGGGCGGCACCGGGTCGCCGATCCGCCCGCTCGCCGTCGTACCCGACACCACCGCACCGGAGACCACCGTATGACCGCCGACGACGACACCGCCGCGCATCTGCCCGCCCCCGGCCGGCGGGACATCCTGGAGGCGGCCGCCACCGCGTTCACCCGCAACGGGTACGCGGCCACCACGATCGACGACATCGCCCGCGAGATGGGCGCCACCAAGGGCCGCGTCTACCACTACTACCGGGCCAAGGCGGACGTCTTCCTGGACATCGTCACCGCCGGCATGCAGGAGCTCATCGACGGCATCGAGCCGATCGCCGGCAACGGCGGCCTCGACCCGGCCACCCGGCTCTGGCGGATGGCGCACCACCACGCCGGGCTGATGATGACCCGCAACTCGTTCCAGCGGGTGGCGATGCGCGCGGTCGAGATGCGCCGCCTCGGCGAGGCGCCCGCCCAGCAGCAGGCCCTGGAGACCGTGATCGCCATGCGCGACCGGTACGAGCAGATCTTCGCCGACGTCATCGACGAGGGCCGCGAGGCCGGGGAGTTCCGCGAGGTGGACAGCCGGCTGGCCACCAAGCCGCTGCTCGGCGCGCTGAACTGGATCAGCCTCTGGTACGACCCGCAGCGCGGCGACTACAACACCCGCCAGCGACTCGCCGACGAGTACGCCGACTTCATCGTCGGCGGGCTGCGCCGGAGCCCGCGATGACCGGGCCGCTCTCCGAGCGCCACTGGCACGAGGCCGAGACGTGGCCCCGCGAGCGGCTGGCCGCGTACCAGCTCACCCGTCTGAGGGCGCAGCTGTCCTACGTGTACGCCGCCAGCGACTTCTACCGGACCCGGTGGGACGCGCTCGGCTTCCACCCGGGCGACGTCCGCGAACTCGCCGACCTGCGCCGTCTGCCGCTGGTCGGCAAGGCCGACTACGTGGCCGACCTGGCCGCCCACCCGCCGTGGGGCAGCGCCGTCGCCGCGCCGGTCGCCGACCGCCGCCGGGTGCACTTCTCCTCCGGCACCACCTCGAACCCGACACCGGTGCTGTGGACCGCGCACGACCTGGACCGCTGGGCCGACCTCTACGCGCGGGCCGCGTACAGCCAGGGCGTCCGGGACACCGACGTGTACCAGTGCCTGTTCAGCTACGCCTGGTTCGTCGGCGGGCTCGGCGCGACCGCCGGCTACCAGCGCATCGGCGTGACGCTGCTGCCCGCCGGGTCCGGCGACACCCAACGCCAGATCGACACCATCTTCCGGTACGGCACCACAGCCGTCGGCGGCACACCGTCGTTCATGCTGCACCTGGCCGAGACCGCGGAACGCGCCGGCACCCCGCTGCGCGACTCGCCGGTGCGGCGGATCCAGGTCGGCGGCGAACCGGGCGCCGGGGTACCGGCCACCCGCGCGCACATCGAGCAGCGCTGGGGCGCGAAGTGCTTCGACGGGTACGGCAGCCTGGAGTTCCAGCCGATCGCCTGGGAGTGCGAGGAACAGGCCGGCGGCCACCTGGCCGAGGACTTCGCGTACGCGGAGGTGCTCGACCCGTACACCAACGAGCCGGTGCCCGACGGCACGCCCGGCCTGCTGGTGCTGACCCACCTGGACAAGCGGGCGACGCCGCTGGTGCGCTGGGCCACCGGCGACGTGGTGGTCCGCGACAGCGCCGCCTGCCCGTGCGGGCGCACGCTCGCCCGCCTGCCCGGCGGCGTCGTCGGCCGGGCCGACGACATGCTCGTGGTACGCGGGGTGAACCTGTTCCCGTCCGCCGTCGAGCAGGTGGTCCGCGCCACCCCCGGCACGTGCGGCGAATACCTCATCGTCCTCGACGAGGACGTCACCGACCCGGCGACCGGCTACCTCACCGGCATCAAGCTGCGCGTCGAAGTGACCGGCGACGACCAGCGGGTCGCCCGCGAGCTGGCGCACGCCGTGCGCGCCGAACTGACCGTGCGCGCGGTGGTGGAGACCGTCGCCGAGGGCACGCTGCCGCGCAGCACCCACAAGAGCAAGCGCGTCGTACGCGCCGACCGAGAGGCTCCGTGATGGACAGGCAAGCGTTCCTGGTCGGCGCCGTGCGTACCCCGCACGGCCGGTACGGCGGCGCGCTGCGCGACGTGCGGGTGGTACGCCTGGGCGGGCTGGCCGGCGCCGAGGCGCTGGCGCGGGCCGGCGTGCCCGCCGAGGCGGTGGACGAGACGGTGGTGGCGAACTGCCGCCAGGCGGGCAACGGCCCGAACCCGGGACGGCAGATCTCACTCGCGGCGGGTGTGCCGGTGCCCGCACCCGCGCAGACGATCAACATGGCCTGCGCCTCCGGCCTCAAGGCGGTGCAGCTCGCGCACCGGTCGGTGCTGTCCGGCGAGGCCGACGTGGCGCTGGCGGTGGCCGCCGAGAGCATGAGCACGATGCCCTACCTGGCGCCGTACACGCTGCGCTGGGACGGCGTGCGCCGCGGCGACGTCCTGCTCCAGGACGGCTGGCGCGACGGCGGCACCGACCCGATCTGCGGCATGAGCATGGGTGAGACGGCGGAGAAGGTGGCCCGCGAGTTCGGCGTGTCCCGCGCCGACCAGGACTCCTGGTCGGCGCGCAGCCACCAGCGGCTGGCCCGGGCCTGGGAGTCCGGCGCGACGGCGCAGGAGGTCCTGCCGCTCGACGAGCTGGACCGCGACGAGACGGTACGCCCCGACACCACACCGGAACGGCTCGCCCGGCTCCGTCCGTCGTTCACCGACGACGGCACCGTCACGGCCGGCAACGCCAGCCAGATGGCCGACGGCGCGGCGGCGCTCGTGGTGGCGAGCGGCGAGGCGGTACGGCGGCACGGGCTGACCCCGCTGGGCCGGATCGTCGGGTTCGCGGCCGTCGGCGTCGACCCGACCATGATGGGCGTCGGACCGGCCGAGGCCATTCCCCTGGCCCTGCGCCGGGCCGGGCTGACCGTCGGCGACGTGGATCTGTTCGAGATCAACGAGGCGTTCGCCGCGCAGATCGTGCAGAACGTCCGCGCGCTGGGCCTGGACGAGGAACGGGTCAACGTCAACGGCGGCGGCATCGCCCTCGGCCACCCGACCGGCCAGAGCGGCGCCCGGCTCGTCGTCTCGCTGCTGCACGAACTGGCCCGCCGCGACGGCCGGTACGGCGTGGCGAGCCTCTGCGTGGGCGGCGGGCAGGGCATCGCCGCGGTGATCGAGCGGGTGACCCGGTGATCGCCGTCGTGGTCGGCCTGGGCCCGATGGGCCGGGGCATCGCGCAGGTCCTCGCCGCGGCGGGGCACACCGTACGGGTCGTCGACGCCACCGCCGAGCTGGGCCGCGCCGGCCTGGAGCGGATCCGCGCCGACGGCGCGACCGGCGACCTCGGCGCCGCCGCCGACGTCGAGACCGCGCTCGCCGGCGCGGACGTGCTGATCGAGGCGATCGTGGAGGACATGGCCGCCAAGCGCGACCTGCTCGCCCGGGCCGCCGCCGCCGGCGGGCCGGACCTGCTCGTCGCCTCCAACACGTCGTCGCTGAGCGTCAACGAGATGGGCCGCGCGTTCGGCGCCCCGGAACGCCTGCTCGGGCTGCACTTCTTCAACCCGCCCACCCGGATGCGCCTGGTGGAGGTGATCGTCGGCGCGGCCACCGGCGAGGCGACCGTACGGCGGGCGCTGGCGCTCGTGGACTCGCTCGGCAAGACCGCGGTGGTGTGCCGGGACTCGCCGAACTTCATCGTCAACCGGGTCTGCCGGCCGCTGTACTACGAGGCGCAACTCCTCCTCGCGCAGGGCGTCGAGGCGGCGGTGGTGGACGCGGTCGCCCGGGGCGCTCTCGGGCACCCGATGGGACCGCTGCAACTGCTGGACTTCACCGGACTGCACACCCACCTGGCGTCCTCGGAGACCGCGCTGCGCGAGTTCGGCGACCCCCGCTACCGGCCCATCCCCCAGGTACGCGGCCTGGTCCGGGCCGGCCTGACCGGCAAGGCCGCCGGCCGCGGCTTCTACGACTACGCCACCGAGCCGCCGCGCGACGCCAACGCCCGGGTCGTCCGGCGGCCCGGACCACCGAACGGTCCGGCGGCCCGCGTGGTCGCCCTCGGCGCGCCGACCCCGCAGCGGGTGGCGGAGCTGGCCCGGCTGGCGGCGCGCCAGAACGTGGTGCTGGACAGCTCGGACGCCGGCTGGGCCGAGGTGCTGCCCGCCGACGTCGGCTGGATCCGGCTGCACCGGCGCGCCGACGACGCCGTGTTCGCCGAGGTAATCGAGGACCCGGTCGCGGGCATCGCCGTCCCCGGCTTCGTCGACCGGCTGCTCGACCACCTCGGCGCGCCGTCGGTGCGGGTGCCGGCGCTGCCCGGCCTGGTCGGCGACCGGCTCGCTTACTGCCTGGTGAACGAGGCCGCCGCGGTGGTCGAGGAGGGCACCGCCACCGCCGACGACGTGGACGCGGCGCTGCGCCTGGCGATGAACCACCCGCGCGGGCCGTTCGAGACGCTGCGGTCCGCCGGGGCGGCGACCGTGTACGAGGCGCTGCGGTCGATGGCCGACGCGTTCGGCGACCCCCGCTACCGCCCGGCGCAACTGCTGCGACGGCAGGCGATCGGCGAGGCGAGGGCCGCCCGGTGACGCGGGCAGCGGACACCGGCGTGGGCGTGCTCCGCGCGGGTGTGCTCGCCGGACGGCACGCGGTGGTGACCGGCGCCGGCAGCGGCATCGGCCGGGCGGTCGCCGTGCGCCTGGTCGAGCTGGGCGCCCACGTGACCGGGCTGGGCCGGCACGCGGACACGCTCGCCGCCACCGGCGAGGCGATCACCGGCGAGGCGGCCACCGGGGACGGGCGCTACACGTACGCGGTCTGCGACGTCCGCGACCACGACCGGGCCGCCGCCACCATCGCCGAGGTGGGCGACGCGCACGGCATCGACCTGCTGGTGAACAACGCCGGCGGGCAGTTCTTCGCCCCCGCCACGCGGATCTCGGCGCGCGGCTGGGCGGCAGTCGTCGACCTGAACCTGACCAGCGTCTTCCACCTCACCACCGCCGCGTACCCGTACCTGCGGCGTACCCGCGGGGCGGTGGTGAACATGTCCCTGTCCGGTGTGGAACGCGGCGGGCAGGGCATGGCGCACGCCGTCGCGGCCCGCGCCGGCGTGCTGGGGCTGACCCGCACGCTGGCGCTGGAGTGGGCCGCCGACGGCATCCGGCTCAACTGCCTCGGACCGGGCACGGTGCTCACCGCCGCGCTCGACGCCGAGGCGGACCGGCACGTACGGGACAACCTGGTGGACCGGGGCACGCCGCTGCGCCGCCCGACCCGCGTCGAGGAGGTCGCCGAGCTGGTGGCGTTCCTGGGCGGCCCGGCCGCCGCCATGATGACCGGCCAGCTCATCCAGGCCGACGGCGGCGCGCACCTGGGCCCGGGGCTGCACATGCTGGCGGAGGCGTACCGGTGAGCCGCGCACTCGCCGACGTCGTGGCCGAGCACGTACGCCCCGGCCGGCGGGTCTACCTGGGCAACTTCGGCGCGCAGTTGTTCGCCGTGGGCCACGAGATGATCCGGCAGCGGATCCGGGACGTGGACGTGGTGATCGCCTCCGGCGGGCTGTTGATGGATCAGTTGCTGGGCGCCGGGGTGCTGCGGTCGGCCACGTACGGCCACTGCTGGAGCCCGGTCGGCCCGGCGCCCGCCTGGAACTTCCGGCGCGCCGCGCAGGACGGCGACACGCGCGTCACGCTGCACGAGCTGAGCCTCGGGCTGCTCACCGCCGCGCTGACGGCCGGCGCCTGGCGGGTGCCGTTCATGCCGGTGCCGGACCTGCCCGGCACCGGCTACCTGGACGAGGACTGGAGCCGGGGCCGGCTGTCCCGGGTGGACTCGGCGTTCGGGGCGGCCCGGGTGGTCCGCGCGGAGCGGCCCGACGTGGCGTTCGTCCACGTGGACCTGGCCGACGCCGACGGCAACGGGGTGATCCGCGGCCCGCTGGGTGAGGTGCTCGTCGCCGCCCAGGCGGCCCGCCGCACCGTGCTCGTCGCCGAGCAGGTCACCGACGCCGAGACGGTACGCGCCGCCGGGATCAGCATTCCCGGGCTGCTCGTCGACGCGGTGGTCGAGTCCCCCGGCGCGGTACGCCCGGACGGCGCGGTCGGCCGGTACCCACGCGACGTGCAGGCGTACCAGCGGTACGCGCGCTGCTCTGCCACGGCTGACGGCTTCCGGCGATGGCTGGCCGAGGAGGTGCTGTGACCACCGCGGACTTCCTGGTCCGGGCGGCGCGGGAGTTCCGGCGCGGCGGCTGGGTGTTCACCGGCTTCCACTGGCCGGTGCTCGCCGGCCAGTGCGCGTACGCGCTGTCCGGCGCACCGTTCAGCCAGGTCTTCGAGGCCGGCGCCAGCGCGCACCGGCCCGGCGCCGACGTGCCGACCAGCACCACCGACTATCCGGCGTACGCGGGCGGGTTCGGCTGGCTGGGCGGCACCGCCGACGTGCTGCTGGCGATGGGCCACCGGTTCGACCGGGTGGTGCTCGACGCCGGCAACGTCGACCTGCGCGGCGGGATCAACTCGTCGTACCTCGGCCCCCGGGAACGGCCCACGGTGCGGCTGCCCGGTGGCGGGGGCGCCGCCGACATCGCGGCGGCGGCGCGGGAACTGGTGCTGCTGCACGGCGCGACGGATCCGCGCCGGATCGTGCGGGCGGTCGAGCACGTGACCGCCGCGCCGGCGCCGGACGCGCTGGTGCGGCTGCACACCCGGTGGGGCGTGGTCCGGCTCGGCGCCGATCCCCGGCTGGAGGAGGTCACCCCGGACGGCGAGGTGCTGCGCGCCCACCTGGCCACGCTCGGCGTACCGGTCGAGGACGCGGTGCCCCGGCCGCCGGTCAGCACCGCCGAACGCGCCGCGGCCGTCGGCGTGCTGCGGCGGGCCGCCGTACGCGGCTACTCAGTGGCGAAGGGAACGGACAGAGGATGACTGACGACGATCTCGGTGAGCTGCGCCGGCAGGTGCGGGACCTGGTCGGCGAGTGGCACGACGGCGACCGGTTCCGGCCGGTGTGCGACGCGTGGCTGCGCTCGTACGACACGGAGTTCAGCCGCGCGCTGGCGGACCGGGGCTGGATCGGCCTGACCTGGCCGCGCGAGTACGGCGGGCAGGCCCGCTCGAACCGGGCCCGGCTGGTGGTCACCGAGGAGCTGCTGCGCGCCGGAGCGCCGGTGGCCGCGCACTGGATCGCGGACCGGCAGATCGGCCCGGCCGTCCTGCGGTACGGCTCCCCCGCGCTGCGCGAGCGGTACCTGCCGCTGATCGCCGCCGGTGCGGTGACGTTCTGCCTCGGCATGAGCGAGACCGAGTCCGGCAGCGACCTCGCCTCGGTGCGTACCACCGCCCGCCCGGACGGCGACGGCTGGCTGCTCACCGGCGGCAAGATCTGGACCAGCCACGCGCACCGGTCGACGCACGCCTACGTGCTGTGCCGCACCGGCACCGGCGGCGACCGCCACGAGGGCCTGACCGAGCTGATCGTGGACATGTCCGCGCCCGGCGTGACCGTCCGGCCGATCGTCGACCTGCGCGGCGAGCACCACTTCAACGAGGTCGTCTTCGACGACGTGCACGTGCCCGGCGACCATGTGCTGGGCACCGCCGGCAACGGCTGGACGCAGGTCACCGAGCAGTTGTCCTTCGAGCGCGGCGGGATGGAGCGGGTGCTGAGCACGTACCCGCTGCTGGCCGCCACCGTCGACGCGTGCGCCGACCGGCGGGACGCGGACGCCGCGCTGGGTGAGGCGCTGGCCCGGCTGGCCGGGCTGCGCGGCCTGGCCTGGCGCATCGCCGGTGAGCTGGACGCCGGGCAGGCCCCGGTGCACGCCGCGGCGGTGCTGAAGGACCTGGGCACCGAGTTCGAGGCCGACGTCAACGAGATCGCCCGTACCGTGCTCGACGTCGAGCCCGACCCCGACGGCGACGGGCCGGCCGGGCTGCTCGCCCAGGGGCTGCTGGCCGCGCCGGGTTTCTCGATTCGCGGCGGCACCACGGAGGTGCTGCGCACCATCATCGCCAAGGGCGCCGCCCGGTCGCCCCGGCGCGGCGGCGACGAGCTGCGGGAGCTGACCGACGACGTGCTCGGCGGGCACGGCGGCGACCCGGAGGGCCTGCCCACGCTCTGGTCCACATTGCACGGGCTGGGCTGGACCGGCGTGTCGGTGCCGGAGAGCGCGGGCGGCTCGGGCGGCACGCTCACCGACCTGGCCGCGCTCGTACGCGGGCTGGGCCGCCACGGCGTCTCCCTGCCGCTGGCCGAGACCGTCCTGGCCGCCCGGCAGTTCGCCGCCGCCGGTCGCGGCCTGCCCGACGGCGTCGCCACGGTGGTCACCGGCGACGGGATCGCGGTGACCGGCGGCCGGCTGCGCGGCACCGCCGCCCGCGTGCCGTGGGCCGCCGCCGCGCGCACGCTGCTGGTGTACGCGGGCGACGAGGCGTTCGCCGTACCCGCCGACCACCCCGGCGTCCGGGTCGCCCCCGGCCGCAACCTGGCCGCCGAGCCACGCGACGACGTGACGGTCGACGTGCCGGTCACCGACGGCATGCGGCTCACCGGTGCCGCGCCCGCCGGGACGGTACGCGCCGAGGCGGCGCTGCTGACCGCCGCCGCGCTGACCGGCGCCCTGGAGACCGCTGTGGAGCACACCCGGCAGCACGTGACGACACGGGAGCAGTTCGGCCGGCCGCTGCTGGCGTTCCAGGCGGTCGGGCAGACGCTGGCCCGGATGACCGCCCACACGCTGCTGGCCGGCACCGCGCTGGACGCCGCGCTGGCCGGGCCGGACCCGCTGCGGGTCGCCGCCGCGCGGGTGCTCACCGGCCGGGCCGCGACGCTCGTGGCGCGGGGCGCGCACCAACTGCACGGGGCGATGGGCGTCACCCGCGAGCACCCGCTGCACCTGTCCACCCGCAGGCTCTGGACCTGGCGGGACGAGAACGGCACCCAGCAGTTCTGGGCCCGGACACTGGGCGCGGCGCTGGTGCCGCGCGGCAGCGCCGGCGTCTGGTCCTGGCTGACCGATGAGGAGACCGATTCATGAGCAAGGTGCAACTCGACAACGCCGACGGGCGCTGGACGCTCACGCTCAACGACCCGGACCGGCGCAACGCCATCGACGCGGAGATGCGCGACGCGCTCGGCGACGCGATCAGCGAGGTGGTGACCGACCGGCACGCGCGCACGCTCGTGGTCACCGGCGCGGGTACGGCGTTCTGCGCGGGCGCCGACCTGCCCGCCATGTTCGGCGAGCCCGGCCGGAGCGTCGCGGAGATCCGCGCCGACCTGCACCGCGTCTACGACAGCTTCCTGCGGGTACGGGCGCTGCCGATCCCGACGATCGCGGCGGTGCAGGGACCGGCGGTGGGCGCCGGGCTGAACCTGGCGCTGGCGTGCGACACCCGGATCGTCGGGCCGAAGGCGAAGCTGATCGCCTCGTTCACGAAGCTCGGCCTGCACCCGGGCGGGGGCTGCACCTGGTTCCTCACCCGGGCGCTCGGCCCGGAACGCGCCCTGCAACTGCTGCTCGACGGCGGAAGCGTGGACGGACCCGAGGCGGTACGCGTCGGGCTCGCCGCGACGCTCGCCGACGACCCGCTGGCGGCGGCACACGAGCGCGCCGGGCGGTGGGCGGCGCTGGACCCGGCGCTGGCCCGGGACATCAAGACGTCGGTGCGCACCGCCGAGACGGCCGGTTTCGCCGCCGCTCTGGAGTTCGAGTCGTGGGCGCAGGCGTCCTCGGCGACCGGGCCGGCGATCCAGGAGGCGGTAGCCGCGTTCCGCAGGTGATCCGGTCGCTGCCGGACCGGGCGGGGCGCGCTGTGCGCCCCGCCCGGCGGCGTTGCGCCGCCGTTCCGGTCAGACCACGGCGGGCTGGGCCTCGGTGGCCATGACGAGCGCACCGAGCAACGCGGCGTCCTGCGCGAAGTCCGACAGCACGATCTCCGGCGGGTACGGCAGCGTGTGGGTGAGCCGTTCGGTCAGCAGCTCCCGCACCAGGTCGTTGCCGGCGACGCTGCCGACCAGCACGATCCGCTGCGGGTCGAGCAGCAGGCAGCACGTGACCAGCTGGCGGGCCAGTTCGTCGACGCGCAGCCGGAGCTGATCGCGTACCGGGCCGGGCTGCTCCGCGGCCGCGCACAGGCCGGCCGCCCGGCCGTCCACCCCGAGCCGCTGCGCCAGCTCGTCCAGGGCCCGGCCGGAGAACGTCGCCTCCAGCATCGGTTCCAGGCGGGGCGGCCAGCTGAGGTCGGTCAGTCCGTAGGCGATCTCGCCGGCCGCGCCGTGACGGCCCGGCAGCACCTCGCCGTTGACCGTGACCGCCGCGGCGACCCCCGTGCCCAGCCCGACGACGAGTCCGGGATCGGCGTCGCGCAGCGCCCCGAGCCGCAGCTCGGCGTAGGCGGCGGCCTTCAGGTCGTTCGTCACCCGCACGTGCGCGAGGTTCAGGTGGGCGCGGACCGCGTCGGCGAGCCGCAGCTGCTCCCAGCCGGGCACGTTCGGCGCCAGTTCGATGCCGTGGTCGTGGACGACGCCGGGCGAGGCGATGCCGGCCGCGACGATCGTGCCGCCGGTCTGCTCGGCGAGTTCGCACGCCCGGTCCAGTGCCCGGGTGAGGGCCTGCTGCGCGCCCTGCTCGGCGATCGTGGGCAGGCGCTCGGAGGCGAGCAGCCGGCCGTCGGTGTCGCCCACGCCGATCGCCATCTTGGTGCCGCCGAAGTCGATGCCGAGCAGGCGTGGATTTGCCGGTCGTTCCATGGTGATGTCAGATCGCCCTTCGGGCCGTCGGTCCAGATCACGTGGTCGCCGCGACACGACGTCCGCGACCACGGCCAGCTGCGTCTGCCGCCCCGTCACGGGCCTACCCTCGCTGCGACCGCCTCGGCGAGAGCCGCGTCGGCACGGGTCAGCCGCTCGCGCAACGTCTGCGCCCGCTCCTGCACCGCGTCGAGCATTGTAGACAGTCGTCCGACCTGGTCCCGGACGGCCGCCTCGCCGGGGCCGTCGGCCTGGGCGCGGCGCAGCACGAGTTCGGGGCGGACCGCGGCGGCCAGCAGGTCCCGTACCGCGGCGTCGTCGAGCGTCAGACCGAGGTCGGCGGCGGTCGACCGGACCAGCTCCTCGGTCCAGGTCGCCGGCGCGCCGCCGCGGACCAGCAGGCCGAGCAGCGAGTGGGCGCCCCGGAACGGCACGCCGTGGCGGGCCAGCGCGTCGGCCGCCGCTGTGGTGGTGGCGCCGGAGGCGACGATCTCCTCGCCGGACGGCGGGCGCTGCGGGTCCAGCTTCTCGATCAGGCCGCCGAGCAGGGAGAAGAACCGGTACGCCCGGTCGTCGCCCTCCCACAGCCGGGCCTGCACGTCGGTGGTGGCGTTGTTCGAGTCCTCCCACCAGGCGGCGCCGACGTTGTTGAGCACGCTCGCCGCGTCGGCCGCGGCGGCGCCGGCCATCGAGACGAGGTGTTCCAGCACCACCGGGTTGCGCTTCTGCGGCATGATGCTGCTGCCCTGGGTGAACTCGCCGGGCGTGACCACCCAGCCCCAGCTCAGCCAGTCCATCAGGGTGCGGGTGAGCCGGGCGCCGGTGGCGAGCGCCTGCGCGTTGAGCGTGGCGACCCGGACCAGGTGGTCGGCCCCGGCCACCGCCTCGTACGAGTTGACGATGAGCTGGTCGAAGCCGAGCAGGTCGGCCAGCCGCCGGGGCGAGATGTCCAGGTCGGTGCCGGCGAAGGCGCAGGAGCCCAGCGGCGAGCGGTTCATCTCGTCCAGCAGGTCGGCGTACGCGGCGGCCTCACCGGCGAGCGCCTCGGCGTAACCGGCGAAGACGTGCCCGATGCTGGTCGGCTGGGCCGGGCGGCGGTGCGTGTAGCCGGTGACCACCACGTCGGCGTGCCGGTCGGCGCGGTCCAGCACGGTCCGGCCGGTGGCCAGCAGCGCGTCGAGCACCTGGAGCAGCTGGTCGCGCAGCACCATCCGGAACACGCCGGCGTCGAGGTCGTTGCGGCTGCGCGCGAGCTGCACGCTCAGTTGCGACACCTCGATGCCGGCCGCGGCGGCGAGACGCTTCTCCAGCGTGTAGTAGACGTCCTCGACGCTGCCGTCGTACTCCAGCTCCTCGGGCCGGTCACCGGTGAGGGCGACCAGGCCGCGCAGCATCGTCGCGGCGGCCTCGTCGGAGATCAGTCCCTGCTCGGCGAGCATGACGACGTGGGCCTTGCTGGCCGTGACCATCGCCGGGTAGAGGTGGGCGACGTGGTGGTCGAACACGACGCGGAGATGGTGCTGTTGGTAGACGGTCAGTGACGGGCTCATGGTGGCCTCCCGAGGTGGTGCGTTGTCGTGCGGCATGCCGCGCGTGGTCATCCGGTCGTCTGGTCCGGCCCGTCGGCGCCGGGCGGCCCGGGCAGCGGCGCGGCGAGCCACGCCCCGACCAGCTCGCGCAGGCGTGCGCCGGCGGTGACGCGGATCCGGCCGCCGGCCTCCTCGCCGGCCAGCGAGATGTGGCCCGACCAGCCCTGCCAGGGGTCCGGCCGCGACTCCACCAGCACGTACGGGTACGGGGTGGGCAGCTTCGGCTTCGGCGGCAGGTCCGGCGCCGCGTCCAGGCGCACCGCGGCCGGATCGAAGGCGAGCACCGCGGAACTCTCGTACGCGCCGCCGTGCCCGCGCGCGGGCAGCTCCCCGAACATCCCGGCCGTCTCGTCCGGGCCGACGAGCTGGAACCAGTTCACCAGCATCATGCTGGCCCGGTGCCGCCCGGACACCCACTCCATCGCGGCGCGGACGGTGGACATGTTGGCGTCGTGCCCGTTGACCACGAGCACCCGGGTGAAGCCCGCCTCGACGATGCCGGCGAGCACGTCGGCGAGGTAGCCGACGGCGATCTCCGGCCGCAGCGCCACGGTGCCCGGCCACTGCCGGGTCTGGCCCGGGCAGGCGGCGTACGGCGTGGCCGGGAAGAGCACCGCGCGGGCGGACCCGGTGGCCAGTTCCCCGGCGAAGCCCTCGGCCAGGATCAGGTCGGTACCGATCGGCAGGTGCGGACCGTGCCACTCGACCGCGCCGACCGGCAGCACCGCCAGGTCGGCCGCCTCGGTCACGGCGGCGAACGCGTGCCCGGGTACCCGGGTGACCGGGAGCAGCCCTCCCCCGGTCCGCCACCGCTCGATCAGTTCGTCCACTGCTCGGCCCTCCGGGTCGCGGTCCGGCTGCTCTCCAGCCGCCCGGAGAACCACATCACCACGAAGATGAGCAGCACCTGGAGCATGCCGTAGGCGGCCGCGGTGCCCAGCTCGAAGCTGTACATCCGGTTGTTGATGGCGACCGAGATCGGCACCGTCGACGAGGTGTAGATGAGCACCGAGGCGACGAACTCGCCGACGCCGTGCACGAACGCCAGCAGCGCGCCGGCGAGCACGCCGGGCAGCATCAGCCGCACGGTGATCGTGTAGAACGCGCGCAGCCAGGAGGCGCCCAGGTTGCGCGCGGCGTCCTCCAGCGACGGGTCGATCAGCGCCAGGGTCGCGGAGCTGGACCGGAACACGATCGGCAGGAACCGGACGAAGTAGGCCAGCGGCAGGATCCAGAACGTGCCGACCAGCACCTGCCCGAAGCTGAACGCGTTGCCGGTGCTGAACGCCGAGATCAGGTTGATCGCCACGACCGTGCCGGGCAGCGCCCAGGCGATCATCACGGCCACGTCGAGCAGGCCGCGTCCGACGAACGTGAGCCGCCGCACGGCGTACGCGATGAGCACGCCGATCACCACGCAGCCCACGACCGCGATGAGGCTCATCTGCACCGAGTTGAGGATCGGCTGGAACGCCTTGGGGTCGGTGAAGATCGTGACGAAGTTCTCGAACGTGTACGTCGGCGGCAGCACCTCGGTGGTCCAGGACCGGTCCGCGGAGAACGCGACGAGCGCGATCGCGCCGACCGGGGCCAGCAGGACCAGCGTGGCCAGCACCGAGGCGAGCGGGGCGAGCCAGCGGCCGATCGGGTTGGTGATCTCCCGCCGGACCGCCGAGACGCCCTTGGACTGCGACTGGTAGTTGCGCCGCCCCTCGTACCAGCGCATGGCCAGCAGGAAGATGATCGAGACGATGCCGAGCACCGAGGCGTACGCCGAGGCCATCGGCAGGTCGCCGTTGGTGCGGTTGATGTAGATCTGCATAGTCATGGTCTGGCTGACGTTGAACAGCAGAGGCGCGGTGTAGGACGCCAGCGACGTCATGAAGACCAGCAGCGAGGCCGAGATCAGCGCCGGGGTGAGCATCGGCAGCAGGACCGTGCGCCACACGCGTACCCGGCCCGCGCCGAGGTTGTACGCCGCCTCCTCGACCGAGGGGTCCATCCCGGCCAGCGCCGCGGAGGCGGCCAGGTAGAAGAACGGGTACATGGTGAACGTGTGCACCACCAGCACGCCGGCGATGCCGTCGAAGGCCAGGACCGGCTTGTCGGCGCCGAGCAGCGCCTGAAGGCCACGCGGCACGATGCCGATGTTGCTGTAGAGCAGCTGGAAGGAGACGGCCCCGATCAGCGGCGGCAGGGCCGCCGGCACCAGGATGAACGCCTCGATGAGCCGCCGGCCGCGGAAGTGGAAGCGCTTGAGCAGGAACGCCATCGCCACGCCGACGACGCCGCAGAGCAGCACGCTCGCCGCCGAGATGAACAGCGAGGTGAACAGCGACTCGCGGGCCACCCCGGAGGAGGAAAGGAACTGGAGGTAGTTGTCGGTGCCGTTGGCGCTGACGCTCTCCCGGAAGGTGGCGAACATCGGCTGGACGACGAAGCCCCAGAGCACCAGGACCAGCGGCAGCACCAGCAGGTAGGGGAACCATCGGGAGTTCGCTCCGCCGGCCAGGCGCCGGCCGAGAGCCGCCGCCCAGCCGGGGGCGGTCGGGGTCGCAGCGGTCACGGCTTGACCACCCAGAGCCGCTCCGGTACGAGCCGCAGGCCCACGACGTCGCCGAGCGCCATACCGGCGGGCGCGTCGACCAGCGCGGCCATCACCTCGTCGCCGTCCACGTCGACCGTGACGTGGGTGGCCATGCCGGTGAACTCGACGTGGCTGACCCGGCCCCGCAGGGACGCCGTGTCGTCGTCGCCGCCGAGCGCGATGTGCTCGGGGCGCGCGGAGACCAGTGCGGTGTCGCCCTCGGCCAGCCCGTGTCCGGCGGGAGCGCCGACCTCGATCGAGGCGCCGCCGGGCAGGCGTACCTGGACGCGCTGCTCCCCCGCGCCGGTCACCGGCAGGCTCAGCACGTTGCTGCGTCCGATGAACCGGGCCACGAACGCGTTCGCGGGCTGGTAGTAGACCTCGTGCGGGGTGCCGACCTGCTGGACCCGGCCGGACTCCATGACCGCGATCCGGTCCGACATCGCCATCGCCTCGGCCTGGTCGTGCGTGACGTAGATCGAGGTGGTGCCGCTCTCCCGCTGGATGCGCCGGATCTCGGCGCGGGTCTCCTCGCGCAGCTTCGCGTCGAGGTTCGACAGCGGCTCGTCGAGCAGCATGGTGCGCGGGCGGATCACCAGGGCCCGCGCCAGCGCGACGCGCTGCTGCTGGCCACCGGAGAGCGCGTCGATGCGCCGGTCGCCGTACCCGGCGAGGTGCACCTGGGCGAGCGCCTCCTCCACCCGGCGGGCCTGGTCGGCGCGGGAGACCCGGCGGACCTTGAGCCCGTAGGCGACGTTCTGTGCCACCGTCATGTGCGGGAACAGCGCGTAGTTCTGGAACACCATGCCGGTGTCCCGCTTGTTCGGCGTCCAGTGCGTGACGTCGTCGTCGCCGAAGTGGATGTGACCGGAGGTCGGGAAGTAGAAGCCGGCCACCATGCGCAGCGTCGTCGTCTTGCCACAACCGCTCGGTCCGAGCAGCGTGAAGAACTCGCCGGCTCCGATGGTGACGGTGACGTCATCGACCGCCGCGGAGTCGCTCGACTTGGCGAAGCGCTTACTGACCGCCGTCAGTCGGACATCGATCATTTCGTGGGTCCTTCCAGGACGAAGCCGGGCCGTGCCGGAGCACGGCCCGGTTCCGAGCGTCTTAGCCCTTGCCCTTGATCTGGGCGTTCCAGTGGGTGATCCAGGCGGTCTCGTTCTTGCCGATCACGTTCCAGTCGACGTCCATCGGCTTGAGGTCGAGCTTGGTCAGCCACTCGGGCTTCTCGGCGATGTCGACAGCGGGGATCTGGAAGTAGTCCTTGGCCAGGCTGGCCCGCAGCGAGTCGTCGAACAGGAACTCGAGGAACTTCTTCGCACCCTCGCTGTTGCCGCCCTTGACCGCGGCCACGCCGTCGACGAGCACCGGCGCGCCGGAGGCCGGCATCACGTAGCCGAAGGGCATCTTCTCGTTGGCCTGGAGCAGGATGTCCTGGAGGTTCCAGGCGCTCACCACGCCCTGCTCACGCGACATCTTCAGGTAGAGGTCGCTGGGGTTGGCGGCGTACTCGACGGTGTTGGCGTCGAGCTTGCGCAGCCAGTCGTAGCCGGGCTGCGGGTTGGACCCGTCGGCCGTGTAGCGCTGGATCATCGAGGCGTAGATCGAGCGCATGGTGCCGGAGGCGGCCACGTCCCGGATGATGATCTTGTCTTTCCACTTCGGGTCGACCAGGTCGTCCCAGTCCTTCGGCGCGGTCTCCGGGGTCAGCGCCTTGTTGTTGTACATGATGACCTCGGGCAGCAGGATCTCGCCGAACCAGCGGCCCTCGGCGTCCTTGTACCGCGCGTCGATCTTCGAGGCGAACGACGGCTGCCAGGACTCCAGCAGGCCCTCGGACGCGCCGGCGGCGAGACCCTGCTGGGTGCCGCCCCACCAGACCGACGCCTGCGGGTTGGCCTTCTCGGCGCGGACCCGCTCGAGCACCTCCTGGGCGCCCATGTTGAGCACCTCGACCTTGCCCTTGTACTCGGGGTTCTTGGTCGTGAACTGCTCGACCACGTAGTCGGTGACCGACTTGTCGCGGGCGCTGTAGATGACGACCTTCTCGGCCGACGCGGAGCCGGAGGAGCCGGTGTCCTTGTCGTCGTCGCTGCTGCCGCACGCGCTGACGGCCAGCAGCGCGCTGAACGCGACGGCCAGGGCCAAACGACGTTTCATTGGTACCTCCACTTTGCGGGGGAACTATCGGAAGCGGGAAAAGACGGTGTGCGATCCCGACCAGGGGCGCCGGCGGGTTCGCCGGTTCCCCGGGACGGAGTCGAAGGTCCGCGGGTCGCACGCCCGGACCGGGGCGCGTCGTACCGCGCCGCGACCGGCCGTCCCGTGTGGAGACGCGGTCGCCGCGACGGTGGCGGTGACGGTGGGTGGGTGTCGGGGTCGGGTCGGGGTCGTCGAGGTCAGGTGGTGGTCAGGGAAGCGAGGGCCGGGGCACGGCGGCCGAGAGCGCGTAGCTGATCGCTCCGTGCAGCACGGCCTGGTCGCCGAGGGTGGCCCGGCGCACCTCGGTGGGTGCCGGGGTCCGGGCGGAGACGAGGGTCTGGAGCTGGTCGAGCGCCGGGTCGTCGAGTTCCGCGGCGGCGCCGCTGAGCAGCACCAGCCCCGGATCGACCACGCAGGCGCAGGAGAGGATGAGCCCGGCCCAGGCGCCGAGGACCTCGTCGAGGTAGTCGCGGGCGGGCGCCGAGGTCGCGGCGAGCCGGCTCAGCTCCCGTACCGGCGACTCGGGCCGGCGGCCCGGGTTGAGCGCGACCACCCGCTCCGCGATGGCGTTGACCGACCACCGGGCCTCGAACTCGCCGACGCCGCTGTAGCGGCGCTCGGTCGCGCCGCCCAGCGGCAGGAAGCCGACCTCGCCCGCGGCTCCGCTGGCGCCGCGGCGGACCTTGCCGTCGAGCACGAGGCCGGCGCCGATGCCGTCGGCCACGTGGATCAGCAGCAGGTTCGCCACGTCCGCGCCGGCGCCGGCGACGCACTCGCCGGCGGCCATGAGGTTGACGTCGTTGTCGACGACCACTGGTACGCCGAGCCGCCGTTGCACCGATTCGCCGATCGGCCACGCCTCGACCAGCCCGACCGACGGCGCGAGGCGTACCGCACCGTTGCTGGACACCCCGGGCACCGCGATCGCGACGCCGCGAAGCGACGGCAGGTTGTCGCCGACCAGGTCGAGGACGAACTCGCAGACGGTCTCCACCACGTTCGCGCCGAGCCGCGCGACGCGGTGCGCGATGACCGCGCCCTCGCTGTCGGCGATCTCGCAGCTGATCCGGGGCGGCTCCAGCGACACCGCCGCGACGAGCTCGGCGCGGGGGTTGAACTCGAGCATCTCCCGTGGCCGGCCGGTGGTTGGCGCGCCGGGGCCGCGTTCGATGAGGTAGCCCTCGGCGACGAGTTCCCGCACGAGCGCGGTCACAGTGGCCGCCGAGAGGCCGGTCATCTCGGCCAGGTCCACGCGGGACAGCCGCCGGGCCTGCCGGGCGGCCAAGATCACCGAGAGACGCTTGATCTCACGGGACCGCTCACGGCTGACCGGGCTGGTCGGGGCTTTGTCAGACACACTTTCTTCCTAGTGAGAAAAAATTCTGGCGTCAAGTAACGAGATGATCTCGGTCCGCGGACCAGGGAAAATTCTCCGGCCGACAAGCCGGTCGGGCCGGGGCCAGCCCGACATGACAGGCAAAAACGAGCCCTCCGGTCCACATTGGGGCCACAAACCCGGACATAGCCTGTCCACAGGCCATGGTCGACCTCCCGATGATCGTCCTGAGCAGGGCCGATCGTTTATTCGGATAAGGAAGAAAGTCGTCCGGAGCTATTGACGACGGCTTCGCAAGATCCCTAGGTTACGGCCCGAAGGCCTTCCGGTGGACCGACGTCGCCACCGTGCGTACCGCTCACGCCGTGACGGTTCGCGAGCACCACCATCCCGTTGTCGAGCACCACGACCCCGAGGACCCCCCGGTCCTCAGTGGACAGCTGTCTGCATCACGGCCCGGCACGAGCCGCGTGTCAGCCGGCCCGTGCCGGGCCGACCATCCCCAGCCGCAGCACTCTCGCTTCGAGACGAAGAGGTATGCCCATGAGATGGCGCACCAGCGCAGCGATCGCCATGTGCGGTCTGCTGTCGTTGGGCCTGGCCACTCCGGCCCAGGCCAACCCCCAGCAAGCAGCACCGAAGCCCCAGGCCAAGAAGTCCGACAAGCCGGTCGACCTGGACATCATGTTCATCGGCGCCCACCCGGACGACGAGGCCGGCCAGCTCGGCATGCTCGGATACTGGAACGAGTATCACGGCATGAAGGCCGGCGTCATCACCACCACCCGCGGTGAGGGCGGTGGCAACGCCACCGGTCTCGAGGAGGGCCCGGAGCTCGGCATCCTGCGGGAGGCCGAGGAGCGCAAGGCCGTCGGCTGGGCCGGCGTCGAGCACATCTACAACCTGGACGCGCTGGACTTCTGGTACACCGCCAGCGCTCCCCTGACCGAGGAGGTCTGGGGCCACCAGGAGACGCTGTCCCGGATCGTGCGGGTCCTGCGGACCACCAAGCCCGAGGTCATCCTCACGATGAACCCCTCGGCGACCCAGGGCAACCACGGCAACCACCAGAAGGCGGCCATGCTGGCCGTGGAGGCCTTCTACGCGGCGGCCGACCCGAAGGCGTTCCCGGAGCAGATCAAGAAGGAAGGGCTCAAGCCCTGGCGGGTCTCCCGCATCTTCCAGACCGGTGGCAGCGGCACCACCGGCACCAACGGCCCCGCCTGCGAGACCACGTTCACGCCGGCCGAGGCCAGCAACGTCATCTTCGGCACCTGGCAGGGGTACGAGTCGGCGCGGCACGACGGCAACCGGTGGAACACGGTCCAGACCTGGGCCCGCCGGGAGTACGTGTCGCAGGGCTGGGGCAACAGCTCCTTCCCGACGACCAACCCGGACGCCATCGGCTGCAACCGGCTGACGCTGATCGACACCCGCACGCCGTACCCGGACCCGAACGTGGGCGCCGGCACCGGTGCGCTGCAGGGTGCCACCCTGCGTGCTCCGGGCGGCCTGCCGCTCGGCACCGAGATCCACGTGCGTCCGCGCAACTGGGAGGCCGTCGGCGGCCAGCCCATCAAGGTGGACACCGTCCTCTACGCCGAGAAGGCCGTACCGGGGGCCAAGGTCACCCTGAACGTCCCGGCCGGCTGGAGCGTCAGCGGCAACGGCAACGTCGGCACGCTGACCCCGGGCAAGGAGGTCGTGAAGACCTTCACCGTCACGCCGCCCGCGCAGGTCGAGGTGGGCACCCGCTTCAAGCTCGACGCCACGCTCACCAGCAAGAAGGACGGCAGCGGCACCAGCAGCGCCCGGGTTCAGGGCACCGCTCCGGTGCGCGGCACCCTGGAGCCGCTGGAGGAGATCGCCGACTTCCGCGCCTGGACCGTGCGCAACAAGACCCAGCAGCTCGACGCGCTCATCGAGTCCCTGCTGAACATCCCCAGCGGCGGCACCCGTAGCGTCAAGGTCAACCTGACCAACCACGGCACCCGGGTCGAGTCCGGCGCGGTCAAGCTGAACGTCCCCGCCGGCTTCTCGGTGGCCGAGCAGCAGGTGCCGTACAGCGGCCTCCGGCCGGGCGCCAGCACCTCGGTGACGTTCACCGTCACCAACACCGACACGTCGCTGCCGACGGCCAACCGGGCCCCGGACAACGGCGCCTACCGGGTGCAGATCGAGACCAGCTACACCGGTGGCAGCGCGAGCGAGCCGGGTGCGTTCAACCTGGTGCCGACCACCACGATCCCGAAGGCCGCCACCGCGCCGACGGTGGACGGCCACGGTCACGACCACGAGTACACCGGCGAGGTCATCGACATCTCGACCCGCTGGGAGGGCACCGCCGCCCCGGCGTCGGACATCTCCGGCACCGCCCAGCTCACCCACACCGACGACGCCCTGTACGCCATCTTCAACATCACCGACGACGTGCTCGGCACCGTCCTGCCGCCGGAGGACTGCAAGCGTCCGCGGCGTAACGACAACATCGAGTTCGGCATCGACCCGCGCGGCAACTCGGCGAACACCTCCACGGTGTTCAACATGGCGCTCTTCCCGGCCACGAACGACCCGGCCAACGGGAACCCGCCGTGCTTCGCCCGGGAGCGGGACAACCACCAGGGCGGCCCGGAGACCGCGCCGGGTGTGGAGATCGCCTCCGTGGTGACCAGCAACCCGTACACGGGTTACCGGATCGAGGTCAAGATTCCGTTCAGCGTGCTGCCGGACACCATCGACCCGAGCCGGATGGGCCTGAACATCCTGGTCAACGACTCGGACACGCAGGACCTCAGCTCGCAGACCCGGGTCGGCTGGTCGACCTGGAGCGGCGTGCGGGCCGACCCGTGGCGCTGGGGCAACGCGCTCCTGCCGGACCTCCCGGCGAAGCCGTCGGCGCCGAAGGCTCCGATCATGCCCGACACCGCGGCGCTGAGCGTGGAGTCGCCGCAGACCCTGCTGCAGTCCGTCTCGGACGGGGTCGCACCGGGTGGTTACGCCAAGCTGGCGGACAACACCGTGAAGATCAAGAAGGTCACCCGCAGCGCGAGCAAGGTGTCCGTGCAGCTGCAGGTGAAGAAGGCCGGCACCGCCCGGGCCTTCCTCTGGGACGGCACCCGGGTCGTGGCGGAGGCCGAGGCCGAGCTGCGCAAGGACGGCACCCTCGTCCTGCCGCTGAGCGGGTCGCTTCCGGCCGGCACCTCGCTGCTCGTCTCGTACGAGCACGGCGGCGCCACCACCGCTCTGGCGAAGAAGATCTGCTGAGCGGAGACTGATCGCGTCGACCTGACGCACGCGATGGGCCGGGCCGGCAGGCCCGGCCCATCGTGCCGTCCGCGCAACCCGGGCCGCGCCCCGCTCAGCGAACCGGCGCCGGACCGGTGGCGGCCGGTGACACCTCGGCCGGCTCGCGCCACCAGCGGCGCGACGCCAGCGCGGCCAGCCCGGCGCCGGCGGTGTTGAGCAGGACGTCGTCCACGGAGGACACCCGGTCCAGCCGCAGGACGTACTGCGCGATCTCGACCACGGCCGAGCAGCCGGCCGCGAGCGCCAGGATCCGCGGCACCGACGCCAGCGCCGCGAACCGCAGCGGGGCGAAGAACCCGAGCGCTGCGAACACCAGCAGGTTGCCGACGATCTGGACCGTCACCGTCAGCGGCCCGCTCGCGAGGACGGTGAGCAGGTCCCGCAGCGGCACCAGGCTCACCCGGCCGGGGACCACGCCGGCGCCGTCCCCCGGCAGCATGATCATCCAGACCCACGGCACGGTCCCGTAGACGATGCCCACCTCGGCCAGCGACCTCCGCCACGCCGGCCGCGTGCCGCCGCGCCTGCCGGCCAGGAGCCACACCACGAGCGCGGCCGCCGGCAACGCGGCCACCGTGAGCAGCACGAGCCCGTTGATCGTGCCGAACCAGCCGTGCCATCCCTCGATCACGCCGCCTCCGCCCGGATACGCCGGGCCCGCACCGGGCCCACGGTCCGCTCAGGGTGCCACGGCCGCGCCGACCGGTGACACCGGCCCGGATGCCGTCGCGTACGCGGCGCCCGCGCCCACCGTCTCCGGATTCGCATTCCGCCGCCGGGCCGGTCGCGAATCCCCGTCGATCGCCGATTTCCCGGCCGGCATTTAGGCGCGGGCCGCAATGGTGCCGGCCGTTTCGCGACACACGGTCGTCACGCGCTCACCCATTCCACCGCGACCGCCGGGTATCCGGCCGGTGGGCAGCAAGCATAACCGCAGATGAGCCGCGGTCCGGCCGGTGGAAATCACGCATCCACTTTCGCGCCGGCAGCGGGTAAAGAAAGACTCACCTAACCAAGGCAAGCCTTATCTTCGTCGTTCGGGATTCCGCGCGGAAACAGCGACTAACGGCCGCGAAACCCGCATTCCGTTGTTAAGGTGAGCATGATCCGCACTGGCGGCCGACGGGTTTGAGGACCGGCCGCACGGCAAATACCAGATGGCATTCGAGCACCACGAGGCCGGCCGTTCGCGTCCGCCGGCCCGCATGACTTGGAGGCACCATGAAGACCCTGTTGCAGTCTCCGCCGGTACGTGAATGCGCCGCCACCGCGTGCAGCTTCAACGACAGCGGCTGTCACGCCCCCGCGATCACCGTGGCGGCGACCGCCGACGCGGCCTCCTGCGCGACCTTCGTCGAGTCGTCGCTCAGCGGCGGGATGAAGGAGGTCACCGGCGCGGTGGGCGCGTGCGCGCGGGCCGAGTGCGTGTACAACACCAACCTCGCCTGCACCGCCGAGTCGATCACGGTCGGTCCGGGCGCCACGGTCAGCGACTGCCTCACCTACCAGCCCGCCTGACAAACCGGACAGCACGCCCGCACGGGTCACGACGGTCACCGTCGTGACCCGTGCCGCGTCTTCGGCACTCGACCCGCCGTTGCACAGGTAAGCCTTACCTACTACCGTCTGACCTGGGCCGACTTCACCCTTCCCGGCCGAGGAGACAGACATGGTGTTGCACCCCGCGGGGCGTCCGGCCCCGGCGGCCGGTGTCGTCCCGGTCGCCGCAGGGCCGTCGGCGGGCGGTACGGGCACCCCCACGCCCCGCGACGCCGTCGCCGCCCGGTGCGTACTGACCGCCGCCTCCTCACTGCGGCTAACGCTCGGCGACACCACCGCCGACCTCCTCTCCGCCCACGCCGTCCTTCCTGACGGCACGGTCGTCCTCGCTGTCGACGCGATGAGCCGCACCGGCGGCCTGCTGGTCGCCGCGCGCGGCCACACCGGTGCGGTACGCCTCGACGTGACCCACCTCGCCCCGGTCGCCGTGCGCTCCCGGGTACGCGCCCGGCTGCGGATCCTCGGCACCGCCCGCCGGTTCGACCCGGCCGCCCTCGACTCCTGCGATCCGGCCACCGTGATGTCGCTGCTCGACCTGCCCCCGGTGGCGCTGTGGGCGATCGCGCCGGACGAGGTCGTCCTCGACCGGACCGCCGATCCCGTCTCGGTGGACCTCGGCGCGTACCGCGCGGCCCGGCCGGATCCGATCGCCGTCGACGAGGCCGCCCACCTCGCGCACCTGACGCGCTGCCACCGCGACGTCCTCGACCGGCTCGGCACGCTCGTCGACCCCGCCGCTTCGGCGCGCGTCGTCCCGGTCGCGCTGGACGCCGAGGGCATCGTGCTGCGCGCGCAGCGGCCGGACGGCCACACCGACACCCGGCTGCCCTTCGCCCGCCCGGTCACCGCCGGCGCCGGCCTGGCCGAGGCGCTGCGGACGCTGCTCGCCTAGGGCCTGCCGCTCCCGACGGAGCGCATCGCGGCGGCGGCGAGAAGGCAGGCCGTGGTGACCGCGGCGAGCAGGAGGTGGTAGCCGCCGTACGCCAGAAGCACGGCGGCAAGAAGGGGTGCGGCGGCTTTGGCGGTGGTGACGGGGGCGGTGAGTCGCCCGGCGATGGTGGCGTAGGCGGCGGTTCCGTAGCGGTCGGCGAGGATCGCGGGGGTGGCGAGGCTGGCGATGCCGAAGCCGAGGCCGAATCCTGTGACGGTGACGACGGCGCCCACCCGGCTTCCCGCGGTGAACGGCATGGCGAGGACCGCGGCGGCCTGGACGGCGAAGACCGTGGCGACGACGGCGGTGATCGGGAGGCGGCGACGGGCGCCGGTGAGGACGAGTCGTCCGGCGACCGACAGGACGCCGAGGAGACCGGCGACGGCGGCGGCGAAGGTCGCGGGGTGGCCGCGGCTGGTCAGGTAGCCGACGAGGTGGACGCCGATGGTGCCGGTCGCGGCGCCGTGGGCGACGAGGGCTGCGGCGAGGATCCAGAACCGCCTGTCGCGCATCGCGGCGCGGGCCGCCGCTTGTCGCGGGACGACAGGTGACGCCGCGAGGGTGGCGGGGGCGAGGTGCGGCGGTGTGCGGACGGCGAGGGCGTGCAGGGGGATGGTCACCGTGCCGTGGACGGCGGCAAGAACGAGGAGCGCGCCGCGCCAGCCGAGGTGGGCGGCCAGTACGCCGGTGAGCGGCATGAAGATGGTGCTGGCGAACCCCGCCACGACGGTGATCGCGAGCAGCGCGGCGGGGCGTCTGTCGGGGGCGAACCAGGAGATGACGACGGCGAAAGCGGGTTCGTAGAGGACCATCGCACCGGCGATGCCGATGCCGACCATGACGACGTAGAGCTGCCCGACCGTTCGGACCTGGGACCAGGCGATCAGGAGGGCGGCGGCGGCGATCGAGCCGGCAGTCATGAGGGTTCGTCCGCCGTGCCGGTCGAGCCACCTGCCGACGGGGATGGCCATCAGCGCGCCGGCGAGGACGCTGGCGGTGAGCGCGCCGGTGACGGCGGTGGTGGAGGCGCCGAGGCCGGCGGCCATGGGGCCGAGGAGGACCGCGTAGGCGTAGTAGAGGGTGCCGTACCCGATAGTGCTGGTGACGGCGAGGGCCGCGACGACGCGCCACCCGTGACGCCCGCCGGCCGTGAGGCCGGCGGGCGCCGTCGTGGTGGTCATCAGCTGGTGCAGCAGCCGCCGGTCTGGCCTCCCGCCGGGGTGTCGAGGCTGACCAGGTTGAGCGGTGCGGAGAGCAGGCCCCCGGAGATTCCGGTCGTCAGCCCCTGTGCGGCCGGCTGGGCGGCCGGGTCGGGGCCGCAGCAGCCGTCGGTGCCGGTGGAGTCGGCGGGGTTGCTGTTGCAGACGCCGGTTTCGGGCAGGTCGAGCTGGACGTCGCGGGCGGCGTCCCAGTCGCCGGCAAGAGCGGCGACGACGGAGCGGACCTGCTCGTAGCCGGTGGCCATGAGGAACGTCGGCGCGCGGCCGTAGCTCTTCATGCCGACGGCGTAGTAGCCGACCTCCGGATGTGCGAGTTCGGCGGCGCCGTGCGGGGGAACGGTGCCGCAGGAGTGCTCGTTCGGGTCGATCAGCGGGGCGAGGGCGCGGGTGGCGCCCATGACCGGGTCGAGGTCCAGGCGCAGCTCGGCCGCGATCGAGTGGTCGGGGCGGAATCCGGTGGCGGCGACGATCCGGTCGACGACCATCTGCTCATCGCTACCGTCGGCGTGACGCACGACCACGGCGACCCGGCCCTCGGCCGGGGTGAGGGCGTGCACGGAGAAGCCGGTGAGCAGCCGGATGCGGCCGGCGTCGACGTGGTCGCGCAGCCGGGCGCCGAGCGCGCCGCGGGCGGGCAGGGCGTCGGCGTCTCCGCCGCCGTAGGTGCGGGCCGGGCTGGCCGAGCGGATCGCCCAGATCACCTCGGTGCCGGGCTCGGCGGTGGCCAGCTCGGCCAGTGAGAGCAGGGTGTTCGCGGCGGAGTGGCCGGCGCCGACGACGAGGGTGCGCCGGCCGGCGAAGCGACGCCGGTCGGCGCCGAGCACGTCGGGCAGTGCGTGTTCGAGGAACGCCGCCGCGTCCTTCTCGCCCCGGGCGGGCAGGCCGGAGGCGCCGAGGACGTTGGGGGTGCCCCAGGTGCCGGAGGCGTCGATGACGGCGCGGGCCAGCAGTTCGTCGCCGTCGGCGAGGCGAATCAGGAACGGCGTCTGTCCGCGGCCGGCGGTGCGCAGCCGGTCCAGGCCGAGCCGGCTGATCGCCTCCACCCGCGCGCCGTAGCGCAGGTGGGGCTTGAGCTGCGGCAGGTCCGCGAGGGGCTGGAGGTAGTCGGTGACCAGCTCGGCGCCGGTGGGCAGGGCGTCCTCGGCCGGGGCGATCCAGCCGGTGTCGTCGAGTAGCCGGCGGGCGGCCGGGTCGGCGTTGTACCGCCACGGGGAGAACACCCGCACGTGCCCCCACTGCCGCACCGCCGCGCCGGCGGTGTCGCCGGCCTCCAGGACGAGGAAGGGCAGGTCACGCTCGCGCAGGTGGGCGGCGGCGGCCAGACCCACCGGGCCCGCGCCGATCACCACGACGGGCAACTCGTCCAGGACACTCATCGGGAACTCCTCTGTATTGAGAATTGTCGAATCAAGGAGGTGCGGTGGTGCCGCGCGGACGGCACGGACCGGGATCAGGTGACGGCGCGGCCGGCCGTCAGCAGGCTCCGACCGGATCGGGAGCCGGGCGGCCCATGACGACGTCGGCGGCGGACGGGAAGCATCCGACACAGGCGTCGTTGATGCGGTAGTGGCGTGCGGTGCCGACCGGCTCGACGAGCACGAACCGCACCTCGGTGAGGATCTTCAGGTGCTGGGAGACGGTGGACTGGGCGAGCCCGACGGCGGCGACGATCTCCCCCACGCTCATCGGCCGGGCGTGGCGGGCCAGGTACTCCACGAGCTGCACCCGCGTCGGGTCCGCGAGTGCCCGGAACCACGAGGCGTAGGTCTGCGCGGTGCCGCGGTCGAGGAGGTCGCCCACCATCACTCCCTCTATCGTCCATCGCCGATTAACGATCGGAGCGTAGCAGGAGCGGGAACGGGTGCCCCGCAGGGCGGTGGCCCCTTCTCAGCGGGGAGCGGTCAGCGCGTAGGCGGCGGTGCGGGCGCGGTCGTGGAGGCGGTCGATCCGCTGCGCGGGAGTGGACACCCGGGCACAGGAGTCGCAGAACCGGACTCCCGCCAGGACTGACGGCCGACGACGCGGGAAGCCGAACATGGCGAGCCTCATTTCCTCGGGGCACCCTGTCTAGATGCCTGTCTAAACAGAGATTTGCACGCTGATTAGATAGATGTCAACCTAGAGGCATGCCGAAGCACCAGGCGCCGATCCCACTCGTCGACCTCAACGCCGACGCGCCGTGCTGCCCCCCGCTGGCGCAGCGCCGGGTCCCGGCCGAGACGGCCGCGGTGCTGGCACCCGCGTTCAAGGCCCTCGGCGATCCGGTACGGCTGCAGCTGATGTCGATGATCGCCTCCGCCGACGGCGGCGAGGCCTGCGTGTGCGACCTGACGCCGGCGTTCGACCTGACCGGGCCGACGATCTCCCACCACCTCAAGACCCTGCGCGAGGCGGGCCTGGTGGACGCCGAGCGGCGCGGCACCTGGGTCTACTACCGGGCGCGGCCCCAGATCCTGCGCCAGCTCGCCGGCCTGCTGTCGATCGAGCCGACCGCCGCGACGCAGCGGTAGACCGCCGCGCGGCGCCCTGCGCTTCGATCCGCTCGATGCCGGCTTGACGCTCCCGGATTACTCAGCAATGATTGAGTCAATGGACATTGAGCATTATTCCCTGGTCGAGCGTGCGCGGATCCACGCCGCGCTGGGCGATCCGGCCCGCCTGGCCATCGTGGACGCGCTCACCCTGGGCGACGCCTCCCCCGGGGAGATCGCCCACGCCCTGGACATGCCGACGAACCTGGTCGCCCACCACGTCAAGGTCCTCACCGACGCCGGCCTCGTCGTCCGGGGCCGGTCGGAGGGCGACCGGCGGCGCACCTACCTGCGACTCCGACCGGCCGCCCTCTCCGCTCTCGCGCCGCCGCCGCTGGCGGCTGCGCATCGGGTCGTCTTCGTCTGCACCCACAACTCCGCCCGCTCGCAACTGGCCGCGGCGCTGTGGAAGCGACGCACCAACGGCGACGCCGCGTCCGCCGGCACCAGGCCGGCGCCCCGGGTCCATCCACGCGCGGTCGCCGTGGCCCACCGCCACGCCCTCGACCTCGACCCGGCCGGCACCGCACACGTCGACGACATCGTCCGGGACGACGACCTGGTCATCGCGGTCTGCGACAACGCCCACGAGGAGCTCACCGGGCCGGTCCGCCCCCGCCTGCACTGGTCCGTGCCGGACCCGGCCCGCGTCGACACCGACGAAGCGTTCGAGGCGGCCTACGCCGACCTCGCCGACCGCGTCGACCGCGTCGCCCCGCACACCGCGGCGACCTCACCCGACGCGCACGCGCCGGCGCCGACGACCCACGGGAGACGCCCATGAGCACCGCCACCAGAGCCGACCACGCCCCACCGGTGGTGGCCCGCCTGTCGCGCCTCGACCGGTTCCTGCCGGTCTGGATCGGCCTGGCCATGGTCGCCGGCCTGCTGCTCGGCCGGATCGTTCCCGGACTGGACGACGCTCTCGACGCCCTCGAGGTCGGTGGCATCTCCCTGCCCATCGCTCTCGGCCTGCTGATCATGATGTATCCGGTACTGGCCAAGGTCCGCTACGACCGCCTCGACACGGTCACCGGTGACCGGCGTCTCCTGGTCTCGTCGCTGATCCTCAACTGGATCGTCGGTCCCGCCGTCATGTTCGCCCTGGCCTGGGTGTTCCTGGCCGACCAGCCGGAGTACCGCACCGGTCTGATCATCGTCGGTCTGGCCCGCTGCATCGCGATGGTCATCATCTGGAACGACCTGGCCTGCGGCGACCGGGAGGCAGCGGCGGTCCTCGTCGCCGTCAACTCGGTGTTCCAGGTCCTCGCCTTCGGCCTGCTCGGCTGGTTCTACCTGTCGGTACTGCCCGGCTGGCTGGGTCTGGACGGCGCCGCGCTGGAGGTCTCCGGCTGGGACATCGCCGGCAACGTGCTCGTCTTCCTCGGCATCCCACTGCTCGCCGGCTACCTCTCCCGCCGCCTCGGCGAACGCGCCAAGGGCCGCGACTGGTACGAGCAGCGATTCCTGCCCAGGATCGGACCCGTCGCCCTGTACGGACTGCTGTTCACCATCGTCGTCCTGTTCGCTCTGCAGGGCGAGGCCATCACCGGCCGACCGGTCGACGTGGCCCGCATCGCCCTGCCGCTGCTGGCCTACTTCGCCCTCATGTGGGCCGGCTCCTACCTGCTCGGCCGGGCCGTCGGCCTGAACTACGAACGCACCACCACCCTGGCGTTCACCGCGGCGGGCAACAACTTCGAACTGGCCATCGCGGTCGCGATCGGCACCTTCGGGATCGCCTCCGGCCAGGCCCTGGCCGGCGTCGTCGGCCCACTGATCGAGGTCCCGGTCCTCGTCGGCCTGGTCTACGTGTCGCTGTGGGCCCGCGCCCGCCTGTTCCCCGCGCCGGGAACCCGGCCATGAGACGCCTCGACTGCGCCGCGGCACGCCGCGCGGCGACCACCGGAAGCAGGGAGACCCGATGAGCGACAAGCCCAGCGTCCTGTTCGTCTGCGTGCACAACGCCGGCCGTTCCCAGATGGCCGCCGGGTGGCTGCGCCACCTCGCCGGCGACACCGTCGAGGTCCGCTCCGCCGGCAGCGCACCCGCCGGCGAGGTCAACCCTGCCGCCGTCGCGGCCATGCGGGAGGCCGGCATCGACATCACCGACCAGACCCCCAAGCTCCTGCGGTACGAGACGGCGGAGTCCTCGGACGTCATCGTCACCATGGGCTGCGGTGACGCCTGCCCCGTCTTCCCGGGCAAGCGGTACGAGGACTGGAAGCTCGAAGACCCCGCAGGCAAGGGTCTCGACGCGGTACGCCCCATCCGGGACGAGATCCGCACCCGGGTGGAACGGCTGCTCGCCGAACTGCGCCGCAGCGCCTGACATCCGCCCTGACTGTTCCGCGGCCGGACGGCGGTCGGCAGCTCCCGGCGTGCAACTGACGGTGATCCGCTCCTGGTCGCACGGGCCGGCGGCCGCCGTTGGTGCAACGATGCAAGCGTGGAACTGCGAAAACCTCCACCCCTGCCATCTCGCCGCTTGCCGGCGAGCCGATCAAGCGTGCCGATGCCGAACGGCTCACGGGAGTCCGAAGGCGTTCGCCGACCCGGCCCGGTTGCGCCTGCTCAGCCTGATCCAGTCCGCTCCGGAGGGCGAGGCGTCCGTCAGCGACCTCACCGCGCCGCTCGGTCTCTCCCAGCCGACCGTCAGCCATCACCTTCGGATCCTCACCGGGGCCGGCCTGCTCAAGCGTGAGAGGCGGGGTGTGTGGGCGTACTACCGCCTGGTGCCGTCCGCGATCTCGGCGATCGCCGAGTCGTTGACGCCGCCTCGTAAACGGCCGACGAAGAAGGTCCGCTGAGCGGGGGACTGCCGGGCTGCCGCGCGTGCCCGCCGGCCTGACCGGGCCGCGCCCCGGAACGTCAGCCGGCCACCGGGAAGTTGGATCGGACGAGCCCGTCCGGGTCGTGGCGGCGCTTGACCGCCCGGAGCCGGTCGAGGACGGCAGGGGTGAACGCGTCGGCCACCGTCTCGTCCCGGTTGAGGAACGTCACCGGCTTGCGCCCGCTGACCGGCAGGGCGCCGGCTAGGTCCCGCTGCCGCGCCGTGACGGCCGCCGGGTCGGTGGGGACGCCGAACAGATAGAGCGCGTACGGCTCGGTGAGCGGGCCGTGCGGGCTGTCCGAGGCCCGTGCGAGGGCACCGCCCAGGTGCCGGAGCTGCACGCTCAGCAACGGGGCGATCGGGTCGGCCAGCAACGCCTCGGCCGCGTCGTCATCGAGGCGGGTCAGCAGCTCGGCCCGGGAGACACCCGGGCTGGGGTCGGTGGGTTCGGCGGTGATGCCGCCGAGTTCGGTGACCGGCATGATCCGCCTGCTGTCGGAGACCGGCGGGGGCAACACGTCCAGCGGCGCGAGCAGGTCCCGCGCCCCGCTCTCCTCGCCGAGGTAGGTGACGTCGAGGGCCACCGTCGGATCGGCGCCGGGGAAGTGCAGCAGGTCCATCCACACGGTCAGCTCGTCGGGCGCGGTGGCGGTGATCCGCCGGAACGCACCCAGCACGTCCCGGGCGTGCGCCGCCGCCCACAGCATCCGCCCGCCGAACAGGCACGGCGCGGGATGCAGCGCGAGTTCGAGCGCGGTGACGATCGCGAAGTCACCGCCACCGCCGCGCAGCGCCCAGAACAGGTCGGGGTCGGTCTCGGCGGTGACGCGCCGGTGCCGCGCCTCGGCGTCCACGACGTCGAACGTCGTGACGGCGTCGGACACCCAGCCGTACGCGCGGCCGAACCAGCTCAACCCGCCGCCGAGCGCCACCCCGGTCACGCTGACCACCGGGGAACTGCCGGGCAGACCGGTGAGCCCGTACGGCGCCGCGGCGGCCTGGAGCCGGCCGGACGGCACACCCGCGCCGATCCGGGCCCGGCGGGTGTCCGGGTCGATCTCCACGGTGTCCAGCCGGCCCGTGCGCAGCACTATCGCCCCGTCGGCACGGCCGGTGGCGCCGTGCCCGTTGGGCTGCACGGCGATGCTCAGTCCGGCCGAGCGGGCGTACCGGACGAGCGCGACGACGTCGTTTGCGTCGGCGGCCTCGACCACCGCCGCCGGTGACTGCTCGACGGCCAGGTTCCAGGCCCGGCCGGCCACGTCGAACCCGGCGTCCCCCGGCAGCAGGACCCGGCCCCGGACGGCGGAGCGCAGCGGGTGCGGGGCGTTCGTGATCGTGTCCATGAACCCACCGTAGGGCCGGAAAAGGCCCGGACTAGGGTGCATTCGCATGGTGGATTCGTGGGCCAATCCGGCGCAGCGGCTCGGCAGTGACCTGCACCTGGAACTGTCCCGGGCCGGCGGCCGCCGGTCCGCACTCACCTCCGCCCTGCGGGAGGCCGTCCGGGACGGGCGACTGCCCGCCGGCGCCCTCCTGCCGCCGTACCGTTCCCTCGCCGCCGACCTCGGCCTGGCCCGCAACACAGTCGCCGCCGCGTACGCCGAACTGGTGGCCGAGGGATGGCTGGTCGCCCGCCAGGGCGCGGGTACGCGGGTGGCGCCGCGCACCGAGCCCGTCCGAGCCGCCCGCGTGCCGAGGCAGACGCCCACACGTCCGGCCCCGGCCGTGCACCAGCTGCGGCAGGGGCAACCGGACGCCGCCTCCTTCCCCCGCGCCGCCTGGCTGGCGTCCGCACGCCGCGCCCTGAACGCCGCGCCGAACGAGGCGTTCGGGCCAGGTGATCCGCAGGGCCGCCCGGAGCTGCGCCGGGCACTGGCCGGGTACCTTGCGCGGGCACGGGGTGTCCGCGCCACCCCGGAGCGGATCGTGGTGTGCTCCGGGTTCGCGCACGCGCTGCGCCTGCTCTTCGGCGGCCGGGTCCTGCGCGGCCCGCTGGCCGTGGAGTCCTACGGCCTCCCGTTCCACCGCGCGGTCCTGGCGGCGGCAGGCGTCCGTACCGTCGCGCTCACGATCGACGCGGACGGCGCCCGCACCGACGAGCTGACCCGCCTCGCCGGGGTACGGACGGCGCTGCTCACGCCCGCGCACCAGTTCCCCACCGGCGGGCCCCTGCATCCCCGGCGGCGTCTCGCGGCGGTGCGGTGGGCGGAGGCCCGCGACGCGCTGGTCCTGGAGGACGACTACGACGGCGAGTTCCGGTACGACCGGGAGCCCGTCGGTGCCGTCCAGGGCCTGGACCCGGAGCGGGTCGTCTACCTCGGCTCGGTGAGCAAGAGCCTCTCCCCCGCGCTGCGTCTGGGCTGGATGGTGCTGCCCGAGCGGCTCGTGGGCCCGGTGCTGGCCGCCAAGGGCGAACGGGAGGCGTGGGCGGGTGTGACGGACCAGCTCACGCTCGCCGACTTCCTCGACTCCGGCCGGTACGACAGGCACGTCCGCCGGATGCGGCAGCGTTATCGCGCGCGCCGCGACCGCCTCGTCGCCACGCTCGCCGCCCACGCCCCGCACGTCACCCCGACCGGTGTCGCCGCCGGACTGCACGCCGTGCTGCGCCTGCCGCCGGGAACCGAGCGCCAGGTGGTCGCGGCCGCGGCCCGGCAGTCGATCGCGCTCGACGGGCTGGCCGGCTTCCGCCACCCGGCCTCGACGATGCCCGCCCTCGACGGCCTCGTGGTCGGCTACGCCACCCCCTCCGAGTACGGATACGGGCCCGCGCTGGAGGCACTGTGCCGGATCCTGCCGGCGGCCGCGCTTGCGCGCACGCCGCCCGGCTGACGTACCGCCCGCCCTCGGCCGGTCGCCCCCGTCCTCGATCGGGTGGTGCGCCGCCGCCCAGGCACGAGGGCGGCATCGAGGCTGCTTCGAGGTCCCGCTGATTCAGTCGTGGTGAAGGCTCGACGACGAGCCGCGAACCGATCGACGGCCGCGCCGGCAGGCACGGCACCGTCCAGGATGGCGGAGGACCGACATTGACCACGGTAGGAGCCCGGCGGAAAAGAAGTGTGGCGGCGCGCCTGGGCGGGTGGAGCGCGCGTCACCGGTGGTGGGCGATCCTGATCTGGCTGTCCTTCGTGGTGCTCGCCACGGTGGTCGGCAACGCGGTGGGCACCACGCCGATGCAGAGCTACGAGGGCCAGAACGGTGACTCGCGCCGAGCCCAGCAGATCATCGACGAGGCGGGCTTTCCCGACGTGGCCCGCGAGATGGTGCTCGTACAGGCCCGTGACCGCGGCGTCACCGTGGACAGCCCGGAGTTCCGCCAGACGGTGCAGGAGATCCGCAGCGCCGTCGAGGCCACCGGTCAGGCCACGCGTGTGACAACCCCGTACGACGGGACGGCACCGGCCCCGCGCACCGCGGACGGCACGACCGCGCTGGTGCTGTTCGACATGACCGGGGCCGGTGACAGCGCCGACGAGCGGGTCCAGCCGGTCCTGGACGCGGTCGCGGACGTACAGGACCGTCACCCCGGGCTGCGGGTGGAGCAGGCGGGCGCCGCCAGCGCACAGCGGCTGGCCGGGGAGGCGGTCAACGACGACTTCCGGCGAGCGGAGGCCCTGTCACTGCCGATCACCGCGATCATCCTGCTGATCGCCTTCGGCACCCTGCTGCCCACGCTCATCCCGCTCGGCGTGTCCATGACGGCGTTCTTCGCCGCCACCGGCCTGCTGGCCCTGGCCAGCAAGGTGCTGCACGTCGCCGACACCACCACCAACCTGATGCTGCTGATCGGGCTGGCCGTGGGCGTCGACTACTCCCTGTTCTACGTCCGGCGGGAACGGGAGGAGCGAGCCCGCGGCCGGTCCAGGGAACACGCGCTGGAGATCGCCGCGGCCACCTCCGGCCGGGCCGTGCTCATCTCCGGCGTCACGGTGATCGTCGCGATGGCCGGCATGTTCCTCACCGATCACGGCGTGTTCATGGGCTTCGCCCAGGGAACGATCCTGGTCGTGCTCACGGCCATGGTGGCCTCGGTGACCGTGTTGCCCGCGACGCTCGCGGTGTTCGGCGACGCGGTTGACGCCCGGGTGATCCACGGCATCGTCCGGGTGGCGACCCGGGGACGGGTCACCTGGCCCCGCCGCCTCGGCGGCCGTGCCGGAGGCGGCCGGGCGTGGAACGCCGTCCTCACCGCGGTACTGCGCCGTCCATGGACCGCCACCCTCGTCACCGCCGGCGTGCTCGTGGCGCTGGCGGCGCCCGTCATCGGCATCCGGCTCGGCCAGCCCGGCATCGACGACCTCCAGGGCGACTATCCGATCGCGGCTACGTTCAAGGCGATCGACAGGGCCTTCCCGGGTGGCAACGAGCCGGCCACTGTCGCGGTCCGGGCGAATGACGTGTCCAGCCCGGAGATGCGGGACGCCATCGAGCGCCTCAAGGGGCAGGCCCTGTCCACCGGTGTGGCGCACGAACCCGTGAGCGTGCAGGTCAACCCGGCCGGAACAGTGGCCACGGTCCAGCTCAGCATCGGCTACGGCGACCAGGGCCGCGCGGCGGTGGCGGCCCTGCGGGAACGGATCATTCCCGAGACGGTGGGCGCGCAGCCCGGGGCGCGCGCGTACGTCACCGGCAACATGGCCGCCACCGTCGACTTCAACCGGCAGATGGCCCGCACCGCACCACTGGTGCTGGCGTTCGTGCTGGTGTTCGCGTTCCTCCTGCTGCTGGCCAGCTTCCGCTCGATCACCCTGGCGATCCAGGCGATCGTGCTGAACCTGCTCTCGGTGGCCGCCGCCTACGGGGTACTGGTGCTGGTGTTCCAGCACGGCCACGGCGCGGACCTGCTCGGTTTCACGCCGGGCCCCATCGTCAACTGGCTGCCGCTGTTCCTGTTCGTCATCCTGTTCGGGTTGTCCATGGACTACCAGGTCTTCATCCTCAGCCGGATCCGCGAGGCGTACGACAGCGGGATGACCACCGAGCAGGCGGTCAGCGCCGGGATCCGGTCCTCCGCCGGGGTCATCACCAGCGCGGCCCTGATCATGGTGGCGGTGTTCGCGGTGTTCGCGACCATGTCGCTGCTGAGCTTCAAGCAGATGGGCGTTGGGCTGGCGGTGGCCATCCTCATCGACGCCACAGTGGTGCGCGCGGTCCTGCTGCCGGCCACGATGAAGCTGCTCGGCGCCCGCGCCTGGTACCTGCCCAACTGGCTGTCCTGGTTGCCCACGCTTCCGCACGGTGAGGTCACCGAGGAGGCCGACGATCCGGCGGTGCGGCCCGATCCGGTGGCGGTGAGCTGATCAGCGCCACCGGGGCCGTCGTACCGGACACACGTCCGGTACGACGGCCCCGACCGTCAGCCCGCCAGCTCCCGGACGCCGTCGCGCCCGACCGCCGACGCCGCCTCCTCGTCGTAGCGGGCGGCCACGTGCGACAGCGCGGTGAGCAGCCGCTCACTTGTCATCTCCCCGCCGCCGCCGCGCCGGTCCACGCGTACCGGCATGCGGCCCGGCCGGGCCCAGACCAGCCGGCCCCGGTCGGTGAGATAGCCCCGGGCCTGGCCGGCGTTGTCCGGGTGCAGGCAGTACGGGATGTCGAGCACGCCCCGCTCGAAGGCCCGGCAGAGCGCGAGACCCACGTCCGGGTCGAGTTCCAGCACCGCTTCGACAAGCGTGCGCGCCTCGGCGTAGATGCCGGTGTCGGCGACGCTCGGCCGTGCCGGCGGCTCGGCCGCGGCCACCCGGGCGGCGTGCACGAGCGCCGCGACGTTCTCCTCGACGGTGGGGATGCGGTGCGCCTCGGCCGGGGTCTTGACGATCAACCGCGCCGCTCCACCTCGTACGGCGAGACGCGCGGCCGCCCCGAGCAGCCGCAGCGCACCCGGCCGCGTGCGCGGATACACCCCCATGTAGGTGTACAGCACCACATGGGTGTCCAGTCCGGGCAGCAGCTCGCCGGTCAGCCGGTGCAGCGCCGCCAGCGCCTCCTCGTCCTGTTCGGCGCACGTCTGCTGGGCGTAGCTGAGTGACAGGCTCCGCAGCCCGTGCTGCCGGAAGAACATGCCCTCGAGCACCGTCACGGCCACCAGCAGGCTGGGCGGGCAGAGTTGCCCGAGCAGACAGCCGCCGAAGCTCTCCAGGTGCGGCTCCACACCGGCGTCGCGCATCCGGGCGAAGCGGGCGCAGCAGCGCGCCCAGCTGCGCACCGCCTCGCGCAGCGGCACCCGGCTGTACGGCAGGCAGTAGGAGACCGGGCCGCCCTCGGTGGCGTCCACGCCGGTGCGCAACAGCGCGGCGAAGATGTCCTCGGGCAGCGCCGAGCCGTGCCGGACCTGCACCGGTACGCCGTGCCGGCGCGCACCGTCGAGCACCCGGCGGGTCACGTCCGGCGGGTGCGCCACGATCGGGTACCCGTTGAGCGGCGCGCCCTCGGCCAGGGCGCGTTCGGCCGCCTCGTGGTCACCCAGCCGGGTGTAGCTGTCGAGGGTCAGGGTGGCCACCGTCGTGGCCGGCGCCCGGGCCACAGCGTCCAGTCCGGCCCGCATCGTGGCGGGGTCGCCGAAGCCCATCCGGGGCTGCACGACGAGCGCGCCGCGGGCCCGCGCGGCGGCGACGGCCGCGGCGAACGGGCCCGGCGCCACGACCGCACCGGCCTCGTTCATCCGGGCCGCCCGGTGGTCGTCAGTTCGGCCCGACCGAGGTACTCCAGGAACCGGTCCCGGTCCGCGCCGTCGTGGAACACGGCGGTGTAGCCGGCCGCGAAGAGCTCGGCGACCTGCGCCGGGCCCAGCTTCCCGTCGACGCCGAGCTTGCCGCCGATGACCAGGGGCAGGCCGGCCAGCTCCGGGTCGGCACGCAGGACGGCGGCGAGCCGCTTGCCGTCGGTGCAGCCGTGCCCGTTGACGCTGGAGACGACCGCCAGGTCCGGCCGGTGGGTGCGGCACGCGGTGGCGAACAGCTCCGCCGGCACACAGGCACCGAGGTTGATCACCCGATGGCCGGCCTCCTCCAGCAGCAGCTGGAGGTAGACCAGGTTCCACGTGTGCGCGTCCGAGGAGACCGTGCCGAGCACGACGGTGCGGCCACCGCGCGCGGGAGGCCGCTCGACGACCGGCGACAGGGTCACCCACGTACCCCCGCGGCCAGCGCGGCGTCGAGGAACCCGTCGATCCGCTCCAGGCCCCAGAACCGGTGCCGCCCGACGACGAAGTACGGAACCGCGAAGATGTCGTCCTGGTAGGCGCCGGCCAGCGCCGCCACGGCCTCGGCCCGCGTCGCCGGATCGCAGGCCGCGGCGTTCGCCCCGGCCGGGTCGACGCCCGCCTCGATCGCCGCGGCGGCCACCACCGCCGGGTCGCTGATGTTCTCGCCGCGTTCCCAGCGGGCCGAGACCATCGCCTGATAGAACTGCCACCCGCGCTGGTGCTCCCGGGCGTAGAGCCAGGCCATGTGCGGGATGGACCAGTCGACGTCCACCTCCGTCGGCCACACCATCCGGTATCCGAACCGCTGGGCCAGCCGCTCGGCGCCGACCAGCAGGTAGGTGTGCTTGGCTCGGCTGACCGGCGTGTCCAGGAAGCTCGCGTCCGCCTCGGCCAGCGCGGTCCGCATGGTGTCGTCGGGCACCCAGTGCGGCACGAAGGTGACCACGTCCGGGGCATCCGGCCAGCGTTCGGTGAGCTGCCGCACGGCCAGCCAGCTACGCGGGCTGCGGAACGAGAAGTAGAGCCGGGGAGGCTTGCGCATGTCGGGTGTCGCTCCTCGTGATCAGACCAGGGTGGGTACGGGCAGCGTCGCGAGGAACCGCCGGACCTCGCCGGCGACCTCGGTCACCTGCTCCAGATGGCAGAAGTGACCGCCGTCGGGTCGGGTGTGGGCGGTGGCCGACGGCATGGCCCGTAGCAGCGCGTCGGCGCGGGGTCCGGCGAGGGCCGGGTCGAGCGCTCCGCTGACCACCAGCGTGGGCTCGCGGACCGCGCTCAGGTCGAGGTCGGCGGTGGTGACGAACTGGCGGAGCAGCGCCACGAAGCCCAGCGGGCCCACCCGGTCGAGTGCCTTGGCGACGACCGTGCCGACCAGGTCCGTCGGGAGTGTCCGCCCCCGCTCTCCCATCCGGCGGCGCACCCCCTCGCCGATCACGCCGCGGAACCGGGCCAGCTCGCGCTCGAAGAGCTGCCAGGTGACCGGGTCGTCGGAGGGCCGGAAGTACGGGGCGAGCAGGACCGCGCCGGCCACCGGTGGCCGGTCCGTCGCGGCGAGCAGTTCCAGCACCCCGTTCGCACCGAACGAGTGCCCGACGAGCACGGCGGGCGGCTGGGGCAGCAACTCCAGTGCGCGCCGTAGCAGCACGGACGGTCCGGTGCGGTGCACCCAGCCGTAGTCGGCACCGGCCCGCCAGGGCAGGTCCAGGGCGTAGGGAGTCCACCGCGAGCCGGCGGTCAGCTCGTTCGCGAACGGCCGCCAGGTCTGCCAGGAGTCCTCGAGGCCGTGCACGAACACGAGCGCGGGTCCGCCGCCCGCACCGCGGTGCACGGCGAGGCGTTCGCCGTCGTATTCGGTCTCGCCGACGGGGTACCAGGTCACGGCGCACCTCCGGGCGGCCGTCCGCCGCGGGGCCGACATGCGGCGGCGCCCGCGGCGGGACAGGGGTCGAGTCGGATCAGTCCTGCCAGCCGGCGTACTGCTTGACGACGTCGTGCACCGCCCGGAGGTTCTCCATCCGGGGCAGTTCGGTCTGCGGGATCTCGATCTTGTACATCTTCTCCAGACGCGCGAGGATCTCGATGGCGCGCAGCGAGTCCGCGTCGTGGTCGTCGACGAAGTGGCTGGTCTCGGTGATCTCCTCGGGCTCGACCTCGAGCACCTCGGCGACGACCTCGCGCAGCTCGTTCATCCGGTCACTCATGACCTGGGTCATCTGTCTTCCCTTCGTGTGTCGGTTGGCTCAGCCGGTCGGTCCGGCGGCCAGTTCGGATTCCGGCCGGGCGACCGCGAGCATCGAGCCGACGACGGCGATGCGCCGGTCACCGACCCAGGTCTCGCCGCGCATGACCGCGCTGTTCGGTTTCAGCGACTCCACCACCACCTCGTGGCGCATGACGTCGCCCGGGTACGCCGCGCCGGCGAACCGGAAGTCGCGGGCCGCGCCGAAGACCAGGGTGCCCCGGGGTTCGTCGCCGCCGGCCCGCGCGGAGAGCACCCAGAGCGCCGCCCCGGCCTGCCCGAGCGACTCCACGATCAGCGCCGGCGGGAACGCGTACGCGCTCGCCGGCAGGCCGTCGGTGAGGCCGGCGAAGCAGGGCTCGGTGCCGGTGACGGCCTTGACCGCGACGATGCGCCGGCCCGGCTCGACCTCCAGGACCCGGTCGATCTGCAGGATCGGGTGCCGGTGCGGCAGGATCGCGGTGAGCTCGGCGTACTCAAGCATCGGCCGGCTCCTGCGACAGGACCAGCAGCTCCAGGCTCACCTTCGCGGTGACCTCGCCGTCGTGGCGACGGCAGTCGGCGTCCACCCGCACCCGCTGCCCGCCGTCCGGGTCCTCCCGCAGACGGCACGCTGCCGTCAGGACGTCCCCCGGCAGCAGGGGCGCCCGGAACCGGACCGACCGCACCGCGGCCAGCTCGACCCGCACCCCCGGGCCCCGGCCGGCCTCGACGGCCCGCCGGGCCGCCTGGTGCACGGTCTCCACCGTGAACACGCCCGGGTAGATGGGGAAACCGGGGTAGTGACCCACCAGGTACGGGTCGTCGGCCACGATCCGCTTGACCGCGGTCACCCCGTCGGCGTGCACCTGCACCTCGTCGACCGCGTCCAGTGGCACGGCGAAACTGCGGCTCATGGCTCTCCTTCGCGATCCGCTACGGGTATTCCATCCGCGCCGGCTCGAGACCGGCTCAGGGCCGACTCAGGGCCGGCTCGGGCCTCAGAGCACGATTCCGCCGTCGACCTGGAGCACCTGGCCGGTGATGTAGGCGGCGCGGTCGGAGGCCAGGAAGGACACCAGGTCCGCCACGTCGGCCGGCTGTCCGAGCCGGCGCAGCGGGATCATGCCGGTGGCCTTCGCCCTGGCCTTCTCGGTCAGCCCGGCGGTCATGTCCGTCTCGATGAACCCGGGCGCCACCACGTTCACCCGGATGCCGTACGGGCCCAGCTCCTTGGCCATCGCCCGGCTCAGCGAGTTGATCCCGCCCTTGCTGGCCGAGTAGTTGGCCTGGGCGGCGTTGCCGTACACGCCGGCGACCGACGACACGTTGACCACCGTGCCGAGCTTGCGCTTCATGAAGCCGAACGCGACGCTGCGGCAGAAGTTGAACGTGCCGGTGAGGTTGGTGCCGAGCACCGCCTGCCAGTCGTCGAACGGCATCAGCACGAGCGGACTGTCCCGGATGATGCCGGCGCTGTTGACAAGCGTCCGTACCGGCCCGAGCTCCGCCTCGGCGGCGGCGACGAACTCGCTCACCGCGTCCGGGTCGGCCACGTCGCAGGCGGCGTGGAAGCACCGCACCCCCCGCTGCTTGATCCCGTCGGCGGTCTCCGCTGCCGCGTCGCCGCCCGCGCGGTAGCAGAACGCCACGTCGTACCCGTCCTCGGCCAGCCGCAGCGCGACGGCGCGGCCGATGCCGCGGGAGCCTCCGGTGACGAGCGCGGTGCGTTGCTCCACCACTACTCCCCCGGCTCCGCGCGCTCGGCGCCGTCCGCGGCCATCGCCGCGACCAGGCTCTTCGGCCGCATGTCCGTCCACTCGCGCTCGACGTGATCGAGGCAGGCCTGCCGACTGTCCTCGCCGAAGCTGACCTGCCATCCCTCCGGCACCGGCACGAACGACGGCCACAGCGAGTGCTGCCCCTCGTCGTTCACCAGCACCAGATACCGCCCCTCTTCGTTCTCGAACGGGTTGCTGCTCATCTGTCCCCCTCGGGGTCGGCGCCGGCGCGGACGCCGGCGGTGGTCTGGTCGCCGGCGGCGGCGGCATGCCCGCCGGTCCCGGCGTGCGTGTCGTCGGCGGCGTGCCGGTCGGCCTCGGCGTCGATCGCCGCGAGGCGGTCGGCGAGCACCCGGCCGACGGCGGCCAACGGCTCCGGCTGGGTCATGTCGTTGTGCCGGCAGTCGACGTCGTGCGTGCGCACGCCCGACAGGTGCGGTCGCCACGCGGCCACCGGGTCCAGGCTGGGCGCCCGGTCCCGGGTGGCCACGAACAGCAGCGCGTCGAGGTCCACGTGCCCCGGCCGGTGCTCACGGGCCAGCCGGGTGTTGTTGGCGAACACCTCGTACAGCGCGGTGAGGTGTCGCGCCTCCAGCCGGCCGAGCACGCCCTCGTTGCGGTTGAGCAGCTCGGCCACCTGCTCCTCGCCGGCCGGCGCACCGTCGGCGTCGGCCGGGTAGCCGGCGAGCTGAAGCATCCCGGCGAGGAACTCCGCGCGGTTCAGCGTGCCCCCGTCGGCCCGCTCCGCCTCGGTCTTCGGGAACGCGTCCAGCATCGCCAGCAGTGCCACCCGCTCCCCCCGCGCACGCAGCCGGGCCGCGATCTCGTGTGCGACCAACCCGCCGAACGACCAGCCGAGCAGGTGGTACGGGCCGGTGGGCTGGACCTCGCGGATTCGGGCCAGGTAGTCCTCGGCGACCCGCCCGACACTGTCCGGCAGGTCCTCCTGCCCGGCCAGGCCGGCGGACTGGAGCCCGTAGATCGGGCGGTCGGTGAGGTGCCCCATGAGGCCGGAGTAGGACCAGCTGAATCCGCTTGCCGGGTGGATGCAGAACAGCGGCGGCCGGGCGCCGTGGCGGCGCAGCGGCAACAGCACCTCGAACGCGCCCCGGCCGTCGTCGCCGGTGTCCAGCCGGTCGGTCAGCTCGGCCACCGAGGGCGCCTCGAACAGCGTACGCAGCGCCAGGTCCACCCCGAAGGTGGCGCGTACCCGGCTGATCAGCCGGCTGGCCAGCAGCGAGTGCCCGCCCAGGTCGAAGAAGCCGTCGTCGATGCCCACCTCGGACACGCCGAGCACCTCGGCGAACAGGCCGCACAACACCCGCTCGCGATGGCTGCGCGGGCCGCGCCGGTGGGCTCCCGCGCCGGTGTCGGTCGTGTCCGGCACCGGCAGTGCGCCCCGGTTGAGCTTCCCGTTCGGGGTCAGCGGCAGGTCGTCGAGGACCACCACGGCCGCGGGCACCATGTACTCGGGCATCGCCGCGGCCACCAGCGCCCGCAGCGCGGCCGGCTGCGGCGACGCGCCCGGGGCCGGCACCACGTACGCGACCAGCCGCTGGTCGCCGGGGCGGTCCTCGCGGACGACCGCCGCGCACCGGGCGACCTCGTCGGAGGCGGTCAGCAGCGCCTCGATCTCGCCCAGTTCGATGCGGAAGCCGCGCAGCTTGACCTGGTCGTCGACCCGCCGCAGGAACATCAGCTGGCCGGTGTCGGTCCAGCGCACCACGTCACCCGTGCGGTACATCCGGGTGCCGGGAGGGCCGAACGGATCGGCCACGAACCGGCCCGACGTCTGGCCCGGCCGGGCCAGATACCCGCGGGCCAGGCCGCCACCGGCCACGTACAGCTCGCCCGGTACGCCGGGCGGCACCGGACGCAGCCGGGCGTCGAGCACGTACAGGCGGGTGTTCGCCAGCGGCCCGCCGATCGGCAGCGGCCCCGGCGGCACCTGCCGGCCCGGCTCGATCCGGTACTCGGTGCAGTTCACAGTGGTCTCGGTCGGGCCGTACATGTTGTAGACGGCCACCCCGGGATGCCGCTTGCGCCAGTCGTCGACCACCTCGCCGAGCAGCAACTCCCCGCCGAGCAGCAGTTCGTCGGTCGGCGCGTAGTCGTCGGGCAGCGCGGCCAGCAACGGCAGGTGGCTGGGAGTGGCCTTGAGGAACGTGCAGGCGTGCCGGGCCAGCCGCCGCCGGGTGGCCGGATCGTCGTCCAGGCCGGCGACGTGCACGGTGCCGCCGACGGTGAGCGGCACCCACATGCCGGTCACGCTCAGGTCGAACGACACCGACGAGTGCAGCAGCACGCTGCCGCGAACGCCCCGGTAGCCGCCCCCGGCGAAGGTGAGGTAGTCGGTGAGCGAGCGGTGCTCGATCACCACCCCCTTGGGCCGCCCGGTCGAGCCGGAGGTGTAGATGACGTACGCCGGGTTGTGCGGCCGCGGGGCGGCGCGGCCGGTGCCGGGCGACGGCTCGGCGGCGACACCGTCGGGCTCCACCTGATCCACCAGCAGCCGCGGCACGTCGCCGGCCCGCCCGGCCGGCAGGGCGGTCGCCGTGGCCGCGTCGGTGAGCAGCAGCGCCGGTACGGTGTCGGCGAGCATGAAGGCGATCCGGTCCGCCGGGTAGCCCGGGTCGACGGGCACGTACGCGCCGCCGGCCTTGAGCACCGCGAGCAGCCAGCCGACCAGCCGGGCGGAGCGGGGCAGCGCCACCGCGACGAACCGCTCCGGTCCCACGCCGTGCGCCACCAGCAGCCGGGCCAGCCGGTCGGTCTGCTCGTCCAGTTCGGCGTAGGTCAGCTCGGTGTCGGCGTCGACCAGGGCCGGGGCGTGCGGCGTACGGGCGACCTGCGCGGCGAACAGCTCCGGCAGGGTCGCCGCCGGCACCGGCGCTGCCGTGTCGTTCCACGTCACCAGCACCTGCCGGCGTTCCTGCTCGGTGAGCAGGTCCACCGCGCCGATCGGCTGCTCCGGGTCGGTGGCCAGCGCGTCGAGTACGGCCTGGAACCGCGCGGCGATCCGCTCGACCGTGGCGTGGTCGAACAGGTCGGCGCTGTACTCGATCCGGCCGGACAGGCCGGCCGGCGCGTCGTCGGCGTCGGCCCGTTCGGCGAGACTGACGTTCAGGTCGAACTTCGCCCCGCCGGTGCCCGCGGTCAGGGCGGACACGGCCAGCCCGGGCAGCGCCACGTCGAGCCGGGCGTGGTTGTGCACCGCCAGCACCACCTGGAACAGCGGATGCCGGGCCACCGACCGGGCCGGGTTCAGCACCTCGACCAGCCGCTCGAACGGCACGTCCGCGTTCGCGTACGCGGCCAGGTCGGTGGCGCGGACCCGGTCCAGCAGTTCGGCGAAGCTCGGGTCACCGGCGGTGTCGGCCCGCAGCACCAGCGTGTTGACGAAGAAGCCGACCAGCCCGTCGAGGGCCTCGTCGACCCGGCCCGCGACCGGCGTGCCCAGCGGGATGTCCTCCCCCGCCCCGAGGCGGGTCAGCAGCGCGGCCAGCGCGGTCTGCGCGACCATGAACAGGCTCGCCTGCCGGTCCCGGGCCAGGCCGGTCAGCCGGCCGTGCAGCTCGGCCGGCACGTCGAAGGTGACGCTGCCGCCCCGGCGGGAGGAGACCGCCGGCCGGGGCCGGTCCACCGGCAGCTCGAGCTGCTCGGGCAGGCCGGCCAGGGCGTCGGCCCAGTAGGCGGTCTGCCGGCCGGCCAGGCTCGCCGGGTCGGCCTGGTCGCCGAGGGCCTGCCGCTGCCAGATCGCGAAGTCTGCGTACTGCAACGGCAGCGGGGTGAACTCCGGCGCGCGTCCGGCCCGGCGCGCCGTGTACGCGGCGGCGAGGTCCGCCGACAGCGGTCCGGCCGACTGCCCGTCGCTGGCGATGTGGTGCATCAGCAGCAGCAGGACGTGGCTGTCCGTGGCGAGGCGGAACAGGTGCGCGCGCAGCGGCGGCTCACCGGCCAGGTCGAACCGGTGCCCGATCGCCGCGGCCAGCACGGCCGGCAGCTCACCGGCGGTCACGTCCCGCTCCGCCAGCGCCGGCACGGCTGCCGCCGGGTCGAGGATCCGCTGGTACGGCTCGCCGTCGACCTCGACGAAGACGCTGCGCAGTGTCTCGTGCCGGGCGGTGACGTCGGCCAGCGCGGCACGCAGCGCGCCTCCGTCCAGCTCGCCGTCGAGGCGCAGCGCCAGCGGCACGTTGTAGCTGACGTCGGAGGCGTCGAATCGGTTGAGGAACCACAGCCTGCGCTGCGCGTACGACACCGGCACCAGCGGCGGGCGCGGGGCCGGGCGCAGCGGCGGACGGCTGTCCTGCCCGGCCAGCAGCCGGGCGGCGAGGCCGGCGACGGTCGGGGTCTCGAAGACCGACCGGACCGGCAGTTCCACGCCGAAGACCGTGCGGACCCGGTTGACGATCCGGGTGGCCAGCAGCGAGTGGCCACCGAGGGCGAAGAAGTCGTCGTCCACACCCACCCGGGCGGCGCCGAGCACCTCGGCGAAGACCCCGCAGAGCAGTTCCTCCTGCGGCGTGCGGGCGGCCCGGCCCGCGCCGCCCGTGGAGAAGTCCAGCGTGGGCAGCGCCCGGCGGTCGACCTTGCCGTTGGCGCTCAGCGGTAGCGCGTCCAGGACGAGCACCGCCGAGGGGACCATCGCGTCCGGCAGCCGGCCGGCGACGTGCTCGCGCACCGTCTCCGGTGCGGCGTCGCCGACCACGTAGCCGACGAGCCGGTTCGTGCCGGCCGGGTCGGTGTTCACCGCCACCGTCGCGGCGGTCACCCCGGGGGCGCCGCGCAGCGCCGCCTCCACCTCGCCCAGCTCGATCCGCTGTCCACGGATCTTGACCTGGTCGTCGGCGCGGCCGAGGAACTCCAACTGGCCGTCCGCGCGGTGGCGGACCCGGTCGCCGGTGCGGTAGAGCCGGGCCCCGGGCCGGCCGGAGAACGGGTCGGCGACGAAGACGGCGGCGGTGCGCGCCGGGTCGCCCAGATAGCCCCGGCCGACCCCGACGCCGCCGACGCAGAGTTCGCCCGGCACGCCGGGCGGCACCGGCTGGAGGTTCGCGTCCAGCACGTACAGCCGGGTGTTGCGCACCGCGCGGCCGATCGGCACCCGGTCACCCGCGGCGTCGGCCGGCACCGTGACGACCGCGTGGGTGACGTCGTCCGAGCACTCCGTCGGCCCGTACGCGTTGAGCAGCGGGACGGAGGGGTAGCGGGCGAGCCACCTGTGGCACAGCTGCGGTGGCAGCGCCTCGCCGGTCACCAGCAGCCAGCGCAGTGCCGGCAGTCGCGGCGGCGGCGCGCCGGCGTCCCACGCGTCCAGCGCGGTGCGCAGCAGCGACGGCACCACCTCCAGGACGGTCACCCGGTGGGCGTCCACCCGGCCGAACAGCGCGCCGGGGTCCAGCGCCGTCTCGTCGTCGACGACGTCCACCGCGCCGCCGGTGAGCAGCGAGGCGAGCATCTGCCACACCGACACGTCGAAGGTGAGCGCGGCGTTCTGCACGACGACGTCGCCGGCGGTGAGATCCAGGTCCTCCACCTTGGCCAGCAGGTGGTTGAGCATCCCCTGCCGGTGCACCATGGCGCCCTTCGGGCGGCCGGTGGAACCGGAGGTGAAGATGACGTACGCGAGGTCGTCCGGGCCGGCCGTCAGTGGCGCCGGCGGCGTCACCGGACCGGTACCCGCCAACGGCAGCACGGTGATCGGCACCCCGGCGCGGGCCACCACCTCGGCCGCCGCCGCCTCGTACGCGGGGTCCACCAGCAGCCACCGGCTGCCGCTGCCGGCCAGCAGGTCGGCGTTGCGCGCCACCGGCGAGCGCGGGTCCAGCGGCAGATAGGCGCCGTCGGCGGTGAGCGCGGCCAGCACGCCGGTGACGGCGTTCACGCCCCGGTCGGTCAGCAACGCGACGAGCGCGCCCCGCCCGGCACCGGCGGCGCGCAGCCGCGCGGCGAGGGCGTCGGCGCGGGCGAGCAGCCCGGCGTAGGTGACGGTCTGCCGGGGGTCGGTCACCGCCACCGCGTCGGGTCGGGTGGCGGCGACCGCCCGGATCAGCGCCACCGTGTCCTCGTCGGGCAGCGGCCGCCCGGTGACGTTCCAGTCGTCGAGCACGAGCCACCGTTCGTCCCGCCCGACCACGTCGACGACGCCGATCGGCGCGTCGGGGGTGGCCACCGCCGCCTCCAGCATGCGGATGAGTCCGGCGAGGATCCGCTGGGCGGTCGCGTCGTCGAACAGGTCGGCGCTGTAGTCCAGCCGCCCGTCGATGCCGCCGTTCGCGCCCGGCCGTTCGGTGAGGTCGATCGACAGGTCGAACTGGGCGGCGTGCGCGCCGACCTGGTCCACGGTGACCCGCAGCCCCGGCAGGTCCAGTTCCACTGTGGCGTTGTTCTGCAGGACCACCATGACCTGGAACAGCGGGTTGCGGGCCATCGACCGGGGCGGGTTGAGGACCTCCACCAGCCGCTCGAACGGAGTGTCCTGATGGGAGTAGGCGGCCAGGTCGGCGGTGCGGACCCGGTCGAGCAGCTCCCGGAAGGTCGGATTGCCGGCGGTGTCGGTACGCAGCACCAGCGTGTTGACGAACATGCCGACCAGGTCGTCGAGGGCCTCGTCGGTACGCCCGGCGATCGGGCTGCCGATCGGCACGTCGGTGCCGGCGCCCAGCCGGGTGAGCAGGGCCGCCAGGGCCGCCTGGAAGACCATGAACAGGCTCGCCCCGGTGGCGTGGGCGAGCGCGTCGAGCCGCTCGTGCAACGCCGGTTCGACGACGAAGCTCAGCATGCCGCCCTGGTGGGTGGCGACCGGCGGGCGCGGCCGGTCGGCAGGCAGCGTCAGCTCCTCCGGGACGCCGGCCAGGGCGTCGCGCCAGAACCGCACCTGCTCGGCGATCGCGCTGCCCGGGTCGGACTCGTCGCCGAGCACCGCCCGCTGCCAGATGGCGTAGTCGGCGTACTGCACCGGCAGCGGGCCGAACTCCGGCTCGCGGCCGGCGACGCGGGCGGCGTACGCGGTGGAGAAGTCCCGGCCCAGCGGCGCCATCGACCAGCCGTCACCGGCGATGTGGTGCAGCACCAGCAGCAGGCGGTGCTCCCCGTGGCCGAGGGCGAAGAGCCGGGCCCGCAGCGGCGGGTCCACGCCCAGGTCGAAGCCGCGCGCGGTCTCCGCGAGCAGAAGCACACGCAACCGGTCCGCATCGGCCGGCTCGGCGGTGACCTCCGGGCAGGCCGCGTCCGGGTCGAGGACCACCTGGTACGGGTCGCCGTCGACGTCGGGGTAGACGGTGCGCAGGCTCTCGTGCCGGGCGATCACGTCGCGCAGCGCGGCGCGGAGGGCTGCCACGTCCAGCTCACCGGTCAGCCGCAGCAGGATGGGGATCTTGTACGGGGAGTCGGCGCCGGAGAGCCGGTTGATGAACCAGAGCCGGTTCTGCGCGTAGGACAGCGGGATACGGTCCGGGCGGGGCATCGGCGTGAGCGCCTGCCGGGCCGCCTTCGCCCCGCCGAGGCGCTCGGCCAGGCCCGCCACGGTGGGCGACTCGAACAGATCCCGGATGGCCAGTTCCGCGCCCAGCGCGGTGCGGATCCGGCTGACCAGGCGGGTGGCCAGCAGCGAGTGGCCGCCGAGCGCGAAGAAGTTGTCCTCGATGCCGACCTCGGTCAGGCCGAGCACGTCGGCGAAGAGCGCGCAGAGCGTCTCCTCCTGCCGGTTGCGCGGCGCCCGGCGAGTGGAGCCGGCCGTGTAGTCGGGTGCCGGGAGGGCCCGCCGGTCCACCTTGCCGTTGCCGGTCAGCGGCAGGGCGTCGAGCGTCACCACCGCGGCCGGGACCATGTACTCGGGCAGCACCGTGGCGGCTCGGGCGCGCAGCGTCTCCGCCTCGGGGGTGGGTGCGTCGGCGGCCGGCACGACGTACGCGACGAGCCGCTTGTCGCCGGGGCGGTCCTCGCGCACCACCACGGCGACCTGGCCCAGGCCGGGTTCGCGGGCCAGCACCGCCTCGATCTCGCCGAGTTCGATCCGGAAGCCGCGGATCTTGACCTGTTCGTCGGCGCGGCCGACGAACTCCAGTGCGCCGTCGGGGCGCCGGCGCACCACGTCGCCGGTGCGATACATCCGCTCCCCGGCCGGGCCGAACGGGTCGGCCAGATACCGTTGCGCGGTCAGCCGGGGCCGGTTCAGGTAGCCCCGGGACAGTCCGGCTCCGGCGACGTACAGCTCACCGGCCGTCCCGGGCGGCGTGGGACGCAGGAAGTCGTCGAGCACGTACAGCCGCATGTTGTCCAGCGGCCGCCCGATCGGCACCGAGTCGGGCACCTCGGCCACCGCGCGCATCAGGTGGTGGGAGGCGAAGGTGGTGGTCTCGGTCGGGCCGTAGCCGTCACCGACCACCAGGCCGGGGCAGGCGGCCAGCACCCGACGCACCATCGGTGCGGGCACCACGTCCCCGCCGGTCCAGACCTCCTGCACCCGGGCGAACGCCTCCGGGGCCTCCTCGGCCAGCAGCCGGAACAGCCCGGCGGTCAGCCAGAGCGCGCTGACCGCGCCGCCGGACAGGACCGCCCGCAGATCGTCCATGGTCAGGTCGCCGGGCGGCGCGACGACCAGCAGGCCGCCGCTGAGCAACGGCACCCACAGCTCGTACGTCGAGGCGTCGAAGGCCAGCGGCGAGTGCAGCAGGACGCGGCGCTGCCGGTCGGTACGCCAGCAGCGGTCCCCGGCGAGGCTCACCACGTCGTGGTGGGTGACCATCACGCCCTTGGGGGTGCCGGTGGAACCCGACGTGTACATGACGTAGGCGAGCTGCCGGGGATGGGCCGGCCGGTCCGGGTCGGCGTCCGGCCGGGCGGCGATCTCGGCGGCGGTGGTCTCGTCGTCGACCGTCACCGCCGTCATGCCGTGGTCGAACCGCACATGCGCCATCGCGCGGTCGGTGAGCAGGACCGAGCTGCCGGTGTCGCCGGCGATGTGGGTCAGCCGGTGCGCCGGGTAGCGCGGGTCCAGCGGCACGTACGCGGCACCCGCCTTGAGGATCGCCAGCACCGACACGACCTGGTCGACCGAGCGTTCCTGGAGCAGGGCCACCCGGTCCTCGACCCCGACACCGAGCGCGACCAGGTGCCGGGCCAGCCGGTTCGCCCGGGCGTCCAGGTCACGGTAGGTCAGGCCGGCGCCGTCGACGGTGCGGACGGCGACCTGGTCCGGGGTACGGGCGGCCTGCGCGGCGAACCGGCCCGCCACCCCGCCTGCCGACTCCGGCTCGGGCTGCCCGCTGTCCTTCCACTCGGCCAGAACCAGGTGCCGCTCCGCGGCGGTCAGCACGTCCAGCCGGCCCACCGGCGTGTCGGCGTCGACGGCCACCGCACCGAGCAGCCCGAGCAGCCGATCGGCGAGACGCCGCGCGGCCTCGGCGGGGATGAGGTCGGCGCGGTGGTCCAGGTGCAGGCGGAGCCGCTCCCCGGGGATCGCGGTGACGGTCAGCGGATAGTGGGTGGCATCCCGGCCGGACACCCCGGTCAGCCGCAGACCGGAGCCGGGCAGGCTGAGCAGCTTCGGGTCCAGCGGGTAGTTCTCGAACACCACGAGGGTGTCGAACAGCTCGGCGTGCCCGGCCAGCCGCTGCACCTCGGTCAGCGGAAGGTGCTGGTGGGCCATCAGCGCGGACTGCCCGTCCTGCAGGCGGGACAGCAGCCCCACGAACGGCTCGGCCGGGTCCAGCCGCAACCGCACCGGCAGGGTGTTGATGAACAGGCCCACCATGGTCTCCACGCCCGGGATCTCCGGAGGGCGGCCGGCGACGGTGCCGCCGAAGACGACGTCCTGCCGGCCGGTGACCGCGCCGAGCAGCACGCCCCAGACGCCCTGCAGGATCGTGTTCAGGGTGATCCCGTGGCGGCGGGTCTGCGCCCGCAACGCGGCGGTCAGGTCGGTCGAGAGGTCGACGGTGAGCGGCTCCGGCGGTTGCGGCGCCCGGGCCGGGTCGGCCGGTACGAGCAGGGTGGGCTCGGCCAGACCGGCGAGCGCGTCGGTCCAGGCGTGCTCCGCGGCCGTCCGGTCCTGCGCGCCCAGCCAGGCCAGATAGTCGCGGTACGGCGCCACCCGGGGCAGTTCCCGGCCGCCACCGGCGTAGAGGGTCAGCAGCTCGCGCATCAGCGTCGGCACCGACCATCCGTCCAGCAGGATGTGGTGGTTGGTGAGCACCAGCCGGTGCGTGGTGTCGCCGAGGCGCAGCAGGGTGAACCGCAGCAGCGGTGGGCGCGTCAGGTCGAAGCCCTCGGCCCGGTCGGCGACGAGCAACTCGCGGGCCCGCTCGGCCCGCGCCGCGTCGGTCAGCGCGCGCAGGTCGTGTTCCCGCCACCCGGCACGCAGCCCGGCGGCCAGCACCTGGACCGACTCGCCGTTGGGACGCTGCCGGTATCCGGCCGTCAGGTTGGGGTGGCGGGCCAGCAGCGCGTCGGCGGCGTCGCGCAGGGCCGCCCCGTCGAGTTCGCCGGCCAGGTCGAAGCAGAGCTGCACGGTGTAGACGTCGCGGTCCGGCCCGTCGTAGAGGGCGTGGAAGAGCAGGCCTTCCTGCAAAGTGGACAGCGGCAGCAGGTCGGTCGCGTCCGGCCGGGCGGCCTCGATCGACTCGATCTCCTCCTGGGACAGCGGCAGCAGGAGGTCCGACGGGGTGTGCCCGCCGGCACCCGGCGTGGCGGCGTGCCGGACCAGGGCCTCCAGCGCGGCCAGCCAGTCGTCGGCGAGCGCCCGCACCTCCGCCTCGGCGAGCAGGGTCTGCGGCCAGGCGAAGGTGGCGGACAGGTGCGGGCCGTCGGCGTGGTCCCGGGTGACGGCGGTGACCTCGACGGCGTGCGGCACCGCCAGGGCCCCGTCCGCACCGCCACCGATCGCCTCGGCGTCAGCGGCGACCGCCCAGTCCGCGTCGCCGCGGTCGTCGGCCCGGAACCGGCCGAGGTAGTTGAAACCGATCTGGGCCGCGGGCGCCGCCGCCAGCCGGGGAGCGGTCTCGGTGTTGAGGTGCCGCAGCAGCCCGTACCCGATGCCGTTGTCCGGCACCGCCCGCAGCTGTTCCTTGACCCGCTTCACCGCCCGGCCGGCGGCCGCGCCGCCGGCGAACGCCTCGTCGAGATCGAGCGGACCCGGGTCCAGGCGGACCGGGTACATGCTCGTGAACCAGCCGACGGTGCGGGACAGGTCCAGCCCCGCGTCGAGCTCTTCGCGGCCGTGCCCCTCCAGGTCGATCAGCAGGTCGGTGCGCCCGGCCGCGCCGCGCCGCCGTCGCCACCGGCCGACGGCCAGCGTCAACGCGGTGAGCAGCACGTCGTTGACAGCGCCGTGGAAGGCAGCCGGCACCCGGGTCAGCAGCGGCCCGGTGCGCTCCGCGGGCAGCGTGACGGTCACCGTCCGCCCGCTGTCCACCGTGTCCCGGGCCGGGTCCAGCGGACGGTCGGCCAGCGGGGCCTCGGCATCGCCGAGCCGGGCCAGCCAGCCGTCCAGTTCGGCCACCCGTTCCGGCCGCGCCGCCTCGGCGGCGAGCCGGCCGGCGAATCGGCGCAGCGAGGCCCGCACCGGCTCCAGCTCGGGGGTACGCCCGGCGGCCACCGCCCGGACGGCGGCGGCGAGGTCGGGCAGCAGGATCCGCCAGGAGACCCCGTCGACCACCAGGTGGTGCAGGGCCAGCAGCAGCCGGCCGGGGCGGTCCGGACCGAGGTCGAACCACATCGCCCGCAGCATCCGTCCCGCGACCGGGGCCAGTCCGGCCTGGACCGTCTTCGCCTGCTCCTCGACCAGCCCGCGCAGCGCGCCGGCGTCGAGCCCGGCGGCGTCGACCCGTGTCACCAGTTCCGCGGCTGCCACAGCGCCGCGCTCGCCGACGACCTGCCGCCACTCACCCGACTCGTCGACGATCAGCCGCATCCGCAGCGCGTCGTGGTGGTCGAGCACCGCCTGCACGCCGGCGACGAGGTGGTCCGACCGCAGCCCGGCCGGCGTGTTCACCAGCATGGACTGGTGGAAGCCGTCGACCGGCCCGTCGCGTTCGCGCAGCCAGTGCACGATCGGTGTCAGCGGCACCTCCCCGGTGCCGTCGTCGTCGGCCACCGCCGTGGCGTCGACCACGACAGCGGCCCCGGCGAGCGCGGCCACCGTACGGTGCACGAAGACGTCCCGGGGGGTGAACGACAGGCCCGCCTTGCGGGCCCGGCTGACCAGCTGGATCGAGACGATGCTGTCCCCGCCCAGGTCGAAGAAGCTGTCGTCGACACCGACCGCGTCCAGGCCGAGCACCTCGGCGAAGAGCCCGGCGAGCAGCGACTCGCCGGCGGTGGCCGGGGTACGCCCGCCACCGCCGGAGCCGAACCCGGGTACTGGCAACGCGCGGCGGTCCAGCTTCCCGCTGGGCGTCAGCGGCAGCGCGGGCAGGCCGACGACCGCCGCCGGCACCATGTACTCGGGCAGCTCGGCGCCGACGTGGGCGCGCAGCGCCACCCCGTCGACAAGCGCGCCGGGAGCCGGCACGACGTAGCCCACCAGGCGCCGTACGCCCGGCTGGTCCTCGCGGACGACGACCGTCACCTGCGCCACGGCCGGATGGCGGGCGAGCACCGCCTCGATCTCGCCCGGCTCGACGCGGAAACCACGGATCTTCACCTGGGCGTCGGCCCGGCCGACGAATTCCAGCGCCCCGTCGGAGCGCCAACGGACCAGATCGCCGGTGCGGTACATGCGCCCGCCGGGCTCGCCGGACGGGTCCGCCACGAAGCGGTCGGCGGTCAGCCCCGGCCGGTCCAGGTAGCCGCGGGCCAGGCCGGGTCCGGCGACGTACAGCTCCCCCGCCACACCGGGCGGAACCGGACGCAGGAACCGGTCGAGGACGTAGGTCCTGGCGCCCGCGATCGGGGTGCCGATCGGCGGGGCGCCGGCGCCGGGGACCAGCGGCGCGCTGAGCGTGGCGGCCACGGTGATCTCGGTCGGACCGTACGCGTTGACCATGCGCCGGCCGGGCGCGAACCGGGCGACCAGGTCCTCGCCGCAGGCGTCACCCCCGACCACCAGGGTGCGCAGTACCGGCGGGGCCACGTCCGGCAGGCCGGCCAGGGCGGCCGGCGGAATCAGCGCGTGTGTCACCCGCTGGTCGACCAGCACCGTCGCCAGGTCGTCACCGACCAGCGGCCCCGGGGAGGGCACGACGAGCGCCGCCCCGGCGCCGAAGGCCGCGCACAGTTCCAGAACTGACGCGTCGAAGCTGGGCGAGGAGAACTGGAGCACCCGGCTGCTCTCGTCGACGTCGAAACCGGTGACGACCGCGCGGGTGAAGCTGGGCAGCCCGGCGTGGGTGACGACGACGCCCTTCGGCCGGCCGGTCGAGCCGGAGGTGTAGATGACGTACGCCGGGTGTCCGGTCCGCAGCGGGGCGAGGCGCTCGGCGTCGGTGAGCGGCCCCGCGGGCTGCGCCGACCAGTCGGTGACCGTCGACTGCTCGTCCAGCCGCAGGTGCGGCACGCCGGTGTCGGGAAGCGCGATCCCGGTCATCGTGGCCAACAGCACCGGCCGGGCGTCCCGGAGCATGAACGCGATCCGGTCCGACGGGTAGTCGGGGTCGACGGGCAACCACGCACCGCCGGCCTTGCTGACCGCGAGCGCGGCGGTGACGAGTTCCGGGCTGCGCGGCAGGACCAGCGCCACCGTCCGCTCCGGGCCCACGCCGTGCGCGATCAGCAGCCGGGCCAGCCGGTCGGCGACCGCGTCCAGCTCGGCGTACGACATGGTGTCGTCGTCGCAGATCAGGGCCGGCGCCTCCGGGCGGGCGGCGACCTGGGCGGCGAACAGGTCGGGGAAGGTGCGCGGCGGCACGGCGGCCGGGCCGGTGGCCCAGGTGCCGAGCACGACGGCGCGTTCCACGTCGTCGAGCACGTCGAGCGTGGCCACCGGGGTCTGCGGCGCGTCCACGACGGTGCTGAGCAGGCGGACCAGACGGTCGGCGATCCGGCGGGTGGCCGGCTCGTCCAGCAGGTCCGCCCGGTGGTCCAGCCGGAGGGTGAGCCGCTCGCCGGGCAGCACGGCCAGGGTGAGCGGGTAGTGGGTGGCGTCGTGGCCGGTGACCGCCGTGACCCGCAGGCCCGTGCCGCCCAGGTCCAGCGCGGACGGGTCCAGCGGGTAGTTCTCGAAGACCGTCAGGGTGTCGAACAGATCGCCGGAGCCGGCCAGCCGGCGGATGTCGGCCAGGCCCAGGTGCTGGTGCGCCATCAGCGACGCCTGCTCGTCCTGCACCCGCACCAGCAGGGCAGCCAGGGACTCGGCCGGGTCGAGGCGGATCCGCACCGGCACCGTGTTGATGAACAGGCCGAGCATCGACTCCACGCCGGGCAGTTCCGGTGGCCGGCCGGCCACCGTGGCGCCGAAGACCAGGTCGTCGTCGCCGGTGAGCGCGCCGAGCAGCAGGGCCCACGCGCCCTGTACGGCCGTGTTGAGCGTGACGCCGAGCCGGCGGGTGGCGGCGGTGAGCGCGCCGGTCAACTCCTCGGGCAGCGACACGGTGAGCTGCCGCGGGGTGGTCGGCCGGCGGCCCGGGTCGGCGGGCGCCAGCAGCGTCGGGCCGGCCAGCCCGGCCAGCGCGTCCCGCCAGGCCTGCTCGGCCGCGTCCCGGTCCTGCCGGTCGAGCCAGCCCAGGTACTCGCGGTACGGGGTGACCGCCGGCAGCGTCCGGTCGTGTCCGCCGGCCACGTAGTGCGCGAACAACTCCTTGGCCAGCAGCGGCATCGACCAGCCGTCGAGCAGCACGTGGTGGTTGGTGAGCACCAGCCGGGACCGGTCCGGCCCGGTACGGATCAGCGCGGCGCGCAGCAGCGGCGGCCGGGCCAGGTCGAAACCGGCGGCGCGGTCGGCGGCGAGCAGCCGGGCCACCTCACCCTCGCGTCCGGCCACCGGATGGCCGCTCAGGTCGTGCTCCTGCCAGGCGGGCGTGACCTCGCGCGGCACCACCGCCACCGATTCCCCGGTGCGGCGCTGCCGGATGCCGACCCGGAGGTTGGCGTGCCGGGCCAGGATCGTGCCGACGGCGTCCCGCATCCGGTCGCCGTCGACCGGACCGGCCAGGTCCAGCACGAACTGCACCGTGTAGAGGTCCGATGCCGTCCCGTCGTAGAGCGCGTGGAACAGCAGGCCCTGCTGCAACGGCGACAGCGGCAGGATGTCCTCGACACGCGACTGCTTCACCACGGCTACTCCCACTCCGCTTCCAGTTCGTCCTCGAACTCGTCGATCTCGTCCTGGGACAGCGAGCCCAGGGTCAGGTCCGACGGGGTGTGCCCGCCGGTGCCACCCGATGCGGCGTACGCGACGACGCCGTCCAGTGCGGCCCGCCAGTCGTCGGCGAGCTGCCGCACGTCGGCCTCGTCGAGCAGTTCGCCGGGCCAGCGCCACACCGCGGTGAGCCGGGGCCCCACGTCGGTGTCGGCCGTCCAGGCGGCCACCTCGACCGGGTACGCCACCGGCTGCTCCGGGTCCGCCCCGCCGCCGATGACCACCCCGGCGCCGGCACGGTCGGCACCGCTCAGCCGGCCGAGGTAGTTGAACATCACCTGCGCCCCGGCCAGTTCGGACAGCGCCCCGGCGGTCTCGTCGTTGAGGTGCCGGAGCAGGCCGTACCCGATTCCGTCGTCGGGGGCGGCCCGCAGTTGCTCCTTGACCCGCTTCAGCGCCACGGCGACGGCGGGGCCGCCCTCGCGTAGCTGATGCCAGTCGACCGTCCCCGGATCGAGTCGGACTGGAGCCAGGCTCGTGAACCAGCCGACGGTGCGGGACAGGTCGATGCCGGGCAGGTCGGCCCGGCCGTGCCGCTCCAGGTCGACCAGAACCGACGGGTCGTCGCCCAGCCCGCGCCGCGCGCGTCGGCGCGCCACCGCCAGGGCCAGGGCCGCCAGCAACGCGTCGTCGACCCGGGCGTGGAACAGCGCAGGCACGGCGGTCAGCAGCGATCGGGTCCGGTCGACGGGCAGTTCCACGCGGATCTCGGCCAGCGTGGCGACGGTGTCCCGGTACGGGTCCAGGGGCCGGGTGGCAACCGGTGGCTCCACCTGGTCGAGCAGCTTCGTCCAGAACGGCAACTCGGCCAGCCGGCCAGGGCTGCGCGCCTCCCGCACCAGGTACCCGGCCCACTCCCGCAGCGACGTGCCGACCGGGGTGAGCCGGGTCGGGGTACCGGGCACGGCGTCCAGCGCGGCGGTCAGGTCGGGCAGCAGAATCCGCCAGGAGACCCCGTCGACGACCAGGTGGTGGGCCAGGATCAGCAGGTTGCCCGGCTGCCCGGGCGCGCCCTCGCACCACACGACACGCAACATCCGGCCGGCGGCCGGGTCCAGCCGGAGGCGCGCCGCCTCGGCCGCTGCGGCGAGGTCGGCTCCCCCGGGTCCGGCGTGCGCGCCGGTGCCGGCCGGCCGGTGGGTGATCAGGTCCTCCGCCGCCACGGCGCCGCGCGGACCGATCACCAGTCGCCGCCGTCCCGCCTCGCCGGTGAGCCGCATGCGCAACGCGTCGTGGTGGTCGAGGAGCGCCTGCAGCGCGTCGCGCAGCCGGTCGGCGGTCAGCCCGGCCGGCGCGGGCACCACCACGGACTGGTGGAAGCCGCCCAGCGGACCGGCCCGCTCCAGCCACCAGTGCACGATCGGGGTCAGCGGCACGTCGCCGATGCCGGCGTCGGGGTCGGTGACGGCGGCGGTGGTCTCCCGCGCCACCGCCGCCAGCGCGGCGACGGTCTTGTGGGTGAAGACCTCACGCGGGGTGAGTTCCAGCCCGGCCGACCGGGCGCGGCTGACCAGCTGGATCGAGATGATGCTGTCGCCGCCGAGGTCGAAGAAGCTGTCGTCGGCACCGACCCGGGGCAGCCCGAGCACCTCGGCGACGAGCCCGGCGAGCAGTTCCTCGCGCGGGCCGGACGCGGCGCGGCCGTCGGCGGTGGCCACGACGAAGTCCGGCGCGGGAAGCGCCGCCCGGTCGAGCTTGCCGTTCACGGTGACCGGCAGGGCGTCGAGGGTGACCACCGCCGCCGGCACCATGTGGTCGGGCAGCCGGCCGGCGACGTGCTCCCGTAGCGCGCTCGCGTCGATCTCCCGCCCGGTCGCCGGGACGGCGTAGCCGACGAGGCGTCGCGCCCCTGGCTGGTCCTCACGGGCCAGGACCACGCACTGTCCCACCGACGGGTGGTCGGCGAGGACCGCCTCGATCTCGCCCAGCTCGATCCGGAAGCCACGGATCTTGACCTGGTGGTCGGTGCGGCCCACGTACTCCAGCACCCCGTCGGCGCGGCGGCGGACCATGTCCCCCGTCCGGTACATGCGCTCGCCGGGAACGACGGACGGATCCGTGGCGGCCAGCATCGCGGCGAACGGGTCGGCCACGAACCGCTCCGCGGTGAGCCCGGCGCGCCCCCGGTAGCCCCGGGCCAGTTGCACACCCGCCAGGTACAGCTCGCCGGTCACGCCCGGCGGCACCGGGCGCAGGAAGCCGTCGAGCACGTACAGCCGGGTGTTCCAGACCGGCACGCCGATCGGCACGGTGCGTTCCGCCGGGCGGCACGGCCAGTACGTGACGTCCACCGACGCCTCGGTCGGGCCGTACAGGTTGTGCAGCTCGACGCCGTGCTCACCGGCCGGGTCCACGGTGGCGAAGAACCGCTCGCCCAACTCGGCGGGCAGTGCCTCGCCGCTGCAGATGACCCGGCGCATGCCGACGCACCCGGCGGCGGCCGGCTCGGCGAGGAACGCCGCCAGCATGGACGGGACGAAGTGCAGCGTGGTCACGCGCTCGGCGCGGATCAGCTCGGCCAGGTACGCCGGGTCCCGGTGGCCCTCGGGCCGCGCCATCACCAGGGTGGCGCCCACGACGGTGGCCCAGAAGAACTCCCAGACCGACACGTCGAAGCTGGACGGGGTCTTCTGCAGCACCCGGTCGGCGTCGGTGAGCCGGTACTCGTCCTGCATCCACGCCAGCCGGTTGACGATGCCGGCGTGCGGCACCACGACGCCCTTGGGCCGGCCGGTCGAGCCGGAGGTGTAGATCATGTACGCCGGGTTGGCGGGGCGCAGCGGCGCGTGCCGGTCGGCGTCGGTCAGCGCGGCCGGGGACATCTCGGCCGTCGCACGCCGGACCTCGTCGGTGTCGAGCACCAGCGCGGGGGCGTCACCGGCCGGCCCGGCGGTCGCCCGGGTGGTGAGCAGCAGCGCCGGGCGCGCGTCGTCGAGCAGGTACGCGATCCGGTCGACCGGATAGTCCGGATCCACCGGCAGGTACGCCGCCCCGGCCTTGAGCACCGCCCAGAGCGCGACCACCAGTTCCCGCGAACGGGGCACCGCGACCGCGACGAACCGCTCGGGGCCCACCCCGTGGCCGACCAGCAGCCGGGCCAGGCGGTTGCTGTCCCGGTCCAGCTCGGCGAAGGTCAGCTCGCTGCCCTCGAAGACCACCGCGACGGCGTCCGGGGTGGCCGCCACCTGCCAGGCCAGCAGGTCAGGCAGGGTGGCCTCCGGGACGGGGTGAGTGGTGGCGTTCCACTCCACGAGCATCCGGCGCCGCTCGGCCGGGGTGATCGGTTCGAGGCGGCCCACCGGGGCGGCCGGGTCCGCCGCGATGTCGCGCAGCAGCCGGCACGCCCGGTCGAGCAACGCACCCGCGCCGTCCTGGTCGACGACGTCCGGCCGGAACTCCAGCCGCAGCCCCAGCCGGTCGCCGGGGACGAGCACCAGGCTCAGCGGGTAGTGCGTGGCGTCCAGCCCGTGCACGCCGCGTACGGACAGGCCGGTGCCGGCGAGGTCGAGCACGCCCGGGTCCACCGGGTAGTTCTCGAAGACCACCAGCGTGTCGAAGAGTTCCCCGTGCCCGGTGAGCCGCTGGATGTCGGCCAGCCCGAGATGCTGGTGCGGTTGCAGCGAGCTCTGCCGCTCCTGGACGCGGCGCAGCATGGCGGTGACCGGTTCGGCCGGGTCCAGGCGTACCCGCACCGGGACGGTGTTGATGAAGAGTCCGACCATCGTCTCGACGCCGGGCAGTTCGGCCGGGCGGCCCGCCACCGTGGCGCCGAAGACGACGTCGTCGCGGCCGGTGAGGCTGCCGACGAGCACCGCCCAGGCGGCCTGCACCACGGTGTTCAGGGTGACCCCGGCGGTACGGGCCGTCCGGGTCAGGGCGTCGGTGAGCGACGCCGGCAGCTCCCGCAGGAGCTTCGCCGGCGGCATCGGGGAGCGTCCGGCGACGGCCGGCGCCACCACTGTCGGCTCCGTCAGACCGGCGAGGGCGTCGCGCCACGCCGTCTCGGCCGCGCCGCGGTCCTGCCGGGCTCGCCAGGCGGGGTACGCCCGGGCGTCGGTGACCGGCGGCAGCCCGTCGCCCCGGCCGCCCGAGCGGTAGAGCGCGAACAGCTCACCGGCGAGCACCGGCATCGACCAGCCGTCCAACAGGATGTGGTGGTTGGTCAGGACCAGCCGGTGGCGGCCGGCGGGCAGCCGCACCAGGGTGAAGCGCAGCAGCGGCGGGCGGGACAGGTCGAAGCGCTCCGCCCGGTCCGCGGCGAGCAGACCGTCCAGCGCTTCGTCCAGCCCGGCCGGTGCGACGGCGGACAGGTCCGGCTCCCGCCAGTCCACCTCCACCGAGTCCAGCACCACCGCCGCAGGCCGGCGCAGCCCTCGGTGGACGAAGCCGCTGCGCAGTCCGGGATGCCGGTCGAGCAGCGCCTGCGCGGCGGCCCGCAGGCGCTGACGGTCCGGCGTCCCGTCGAGGTCGAAGACGAACTGCACGGTGTAGACGTCGGGGGCCTGCTCGTCGTAGGCCGAGAGGAACAGCAGCCCCTCCTGCAACGGGGCCGGCGGCAGCACGTCGACAAGCGCCGGGTAGGCCGCCTCGAGCCGCTCCACCTCGTCCTGGTCGAGATCGGCCAGCGGCAGGTCGGAGGGGGTACGGCCGCCCTCCGGCTGGTTCGCGTACGCCGTGATCGCCGCCAGGGCGGTGAGCCATCCGTCGGTCAGCTCCCGCACGTCGTGGGCGGTCAGCACACCGTCCGGCCAGCTCCACTCGGCCGTCAGCAGTGGCCCGTCCGGCCCGTCCACGACAACCGCGTTGATCTCCAGCGGGTGGGCTACCGGCAGCGCGCCGACGCCGCCCGCGGCGACCGCGCCGTCGATCGTCCGCACCGACCAGTCGCCGGCGCCGGCGGCCAGCCGCCCGAGGTAGTTGAACCCGATCTCCGGCCCGGACGGCGTGGCGGTCGAGTCGCCGGAGCGGGCCGCCCGCAGCTGTTCCTTGATCCGCTTGACCGCCCGGCCGGCAGCCGGACCGCCTGCCCGCGCCTCGGCGGGGTCCACGTCGCCGAGGTCGAGTCGCACCGCGTCCAGGCGGGTGAACCAGCCCACCGTGCGGGACAGGTCCAGACCGTCGACGTCGCCGCGACCGTGTCCCTCGACGTGCACCAGCAGATCCGTGCCCGGCCCCGGCCGGCGGCGCCGATCGGCCACGCTGACGGCCAGCGCGGTCAGCAGCAACTCGTCGACGCCGGCGTGCCGGCGGGCGGCGGCGCGTAGCAGCATCTCGGTGCCGGGCACGGGCAACCCGACCGTTCGGCGCCGCGCCGTCGCCTCGGTGTCGTCCGGCCTGATCGGCCGCCGGGCAAGCGAACTCTCCACGCTGGACGGCGTCGCGTCGACGGCCGTGACGGTCCGTTCCGCGACACGCCGGGCCCAGGTGCGGTACGACGTGGGCACCGGAGCCAGCCGGGGCTGCGCGCCGCCGCCCGCCGCGGCCACGGCGGCGGCCAGGTCGCCCAGCAGGATCCGCCAGGACACCCCGTCCACGGCGAGGTGGTGCACGGCGAGCACCAGCCAGCCCGTGCGGCCGGCGCCGGCGTCGCCCCAGACCGCCCGCACCAGCCGTCCTTCGGCCGGGCGCAGCCCGTCCACCGCTTCCGCACGGGCGGCGCGGATCGCGTCGTCCTGCTCGGCCGGTCCGGTGGCGTCGATCCGGCGTAGGCAGGCGGCGGCGGCGACGGCGCCGCGCGGCGGGACCGTCAGCCGCCACGCCGTGCCGTCCCGGTCCAGGATCATCCGCAGCGCGTCGTGCTGGTCGAGCAGCGCCTGCACGCCGGCCGTCAACTCGGCCCGGCCCAGGCCGGCGGGGGTACGCACCACGACGCTCTGCGCCACCGCGTCGACCGGGTGCGTCGTGCCCGCCCGCTCGCGCAGCCACTCGACGATCGGCGGCAGCGGCACCTCGCCGAGAGCGTCCCGCGGGTCCTCGGCGTCGGTCCCGTCGAGGTCGCCGGCCACCCGGGCCAGGGCGGCCGGTGTCCGGTGGGTGAACACGTCGCGCGGTGTCAGCCGCAGCCCGGCCAGCCGGGCCCGGCTGGCGAGCTGGATCGAGACGATGCTGTCCCCGCCCAGGTCGAAGAAGCTGTCCTCGGCGCCGACCGTGGGCACCCCCAGCACCTCGGCGAAGAGGCCGGCCAGCAGCGTCTCGCGGCGGCCTGCGGGAGCCCGGCCCGCGCCGGCCGCGGCGGCGAAGTCCGGTGCCGGCAGGGCCCGCCGGTCCAGCTTCCCGGTGGGGTTCAGCGGCAGCGCCGCCAGCGACACGAACGCCGCCGGCACCATGTATTCCGGCAGTGCCGCGGCGAGGTGATCGCGCAGCTCGGCGGCGGTCGGGGCGGCGGAGGCGCCGGCCGGGACGACGTAGCCGACGAGATGGGTCACGCCGGCGTCGGCGCGGGCCACCACAGCGGCCCGGCCCACCCCGGGGTGGGCCAGCAGGACCGCCTCGATCTCGCCCAGCTCGATCCGGTAGCCGCGCACCTTGACCTGGTCGTCGACGCGGCCGAGGTAGTCGATGTCGCCGTCGGCCAGCCAGCGGACCAGGTCGCCGGTCCGGTACATGCGCGTGCCGGGCGCTCCGAACGGGTCCGCGACGAACCGCTCGGCGGACAGGCGGGGCCGGTGGAGATACCCCCGGGCCAGTCCGGCGCCGGCGAGGTAGAGCTCGCCGGCGGTGCCGGGCGGCACCGGACGCAGTGCGGCGTCCAGGATGTACGCCCGGGTGTTGGTGGTCGGCCGGCCGATCGGCGGGGCGGCCCCGTCCTGGAGGTCCCCGCCGGGCCAGGCGGTGGAGTAGACGGTCGCCTCGGTCGGGCCGTAGATGTTCGCCACCCGCGCGCCGGGCAGCGCGGCGCTGATGTCCCGCACCGCCGCGGCCGACAGCGCCTCACCGGCGAGCACGACGACCTCGGCGTGGGCGTCGACGGCCCCTTCGGCCAGCAGCTGCGCGAACGCCGACGGCACCGCGCTGATCAGGCTGCCGGACCAGCCGGCGGGGCGTTCGGCGAGGGCGAGCAGGTCGTCGACCACCTCGATCTCGCCGCCGCACGCCAACGGGCCGAACATCTCGAACACGGAGACGTCGAAGTTCAGCGAGGTGCTGGCCAGGACCCGGCGCAATGCCTCCGGGCCGATCTCGGCGACCGCCCAGCGGGCCAGGTCGACGACGTTGTCATGGCTCACCACGACGCCCTTGGGCCGACCTGTGGAGCCGGAGGTGTAGATCACGTACGCCGGGCTGGCGCCGCGCAGCGGTCGCAGCCGGTCGGCGTCGGTCAGGTCGGTGTCGTCCTGCCCGGCGAGCGCGGCGACGACCGTGGGTCCGTCCAGGGGCAACAGCTGGCCGGCGGCGGAGGCCGGCAGCCGGCCGGCGACGTCGGTGCCGGTGAGCACCAGCCGGGGGGCGGCGTCGGCCAGCATGAACTCGATACGATCCGGTGGATACCGCAGGTCCACCGGCAGATAGCCGGCGCCGGACTTCAGCACGGCGAGCAGGGCGACCATCATCTCCGCCGACCGGGGCAGCGCCAGCGCCACCAGCCGCTCGGGCCCCGCGCCGCGGGCGACGAGCACCCGGGCGAGCCGGTTCGCCGCGGCGTTGAGCTGCGCGTACGTCAGCGTGGTGTCGCCGCAGGTCACCGCCGGGGCGTCCGGCGTGACGGCCACCTGCCGCTCGATCAGGGTGGACAGCCGTACGTCGGGCACCGGCGAGGTGGTCCCGCCCCACTCCCCCAGCACGAACCGCCGCACGTCGGGTCCGGTCAGGTCCAGCCCGCCGGTCGGGGTGTGCGGCGCCGCCGCCGCGGCAGCGGCGAAGGTGTCCAGGAAGGCGGCGAGCCGACGGGCGTGCTCGCCGACCTGTTCCGCGCCGTAGTGGTCGGCGTTGGCGTCCAGGTCCAGCCGGGCGTCGCCGTCGCCCCGCCGGCCGTCGAGCACGACGGCCAGGTCGTCGACCGGGCCGCCGGCCAGGTTGTGGTCGACGCCGGTGGCCGTGCCGAATCGGACACGGCCGCCGTCGGGGTCGGCGCCGAGCAGGATGTTGACGTGCGGGCCGAGCACCGACGCGCCCCCGGTGAGGCCGAGGTCGCGGTGCAGGTCCTCGAAGCGGTAACGCTGGTGGCGCAGCGCGGCGTGCAACTCCCGGGACACCTCGGCCACGAACTGGCCGAGCGGCGTGCGGGGCCGCACCGCGACGCGCAGGGGCGCGATCGTGGAGACCGTTGCGGGTACGCGGCGCGCCAGGGAGCTGCGACGGGCAGTCGACGGCAGGGCCAGCACCACGTCCTCGTCGCCGGTGAGCCCGTTCAGGTACGCGGCGACGGCGGCCACCACGATCGTCGGCACGGCGACGTCCCGCTCACGCGCGGCGGCACGCAGCCGTCGCATCGTCGCGGGGTCCACCGTGGCGCTGCGCCGGATGAGCCGGCGGGCGGTGGTGGGCTGCCGGCCGGCGAGGCTGGTCGGGGTGGGGCGGTCGGCGAACTGTCCGGTCCAGTAGCGACGGTCCCGGTCGAACCGTTCGCCGGTCCGGTCGGCGGTCTCCTCCGCCACCAGCGCCCGCAGCGCGCCGAACGGCGCGGGGCCGGGTTCACCTCCGCCGCTCAACGCGGTGTAGACCTCGGCCACCCGCCGGGCCACCAGGACCATGCCGTACCCGTCGAGCGCGATGTGGTGGTAGCACTGGTACCACAGCGTGCGGTCGTCGGCGAGGCGCAGCAGCGCGTAGCGGAAGACCGGTTCGCGCTGCGGATCGACGGCCCTGGACCTGTCGGCGTGCATCCACGCCGTCGCGGCCGCGTACGGGTCGGACTCCTGCCGCAGGTCGAGTACGGGCAGCGTCCAGTCGACGCCGGGCAGCACCGACAGCACCGGGCGTCCGTCGGCGGGCTCGTCGACCCGCACGCGCAGCGCCTCGGTGTCGGCGACGGTACGGCGCAGCGCCGCCTCGAACGCGACCGGGTCGACCGGACCGGCGAGGTCGGCGTACTCGGCCAGGTTGTAGACGGGGTTGTCCGGCTCGAGCCGCTGGGCCAGCCAGATCCCGTACTGCGCGGTGGTCAGCGGACAGGGAATGTCCTCGTGGTCGGGCACGGCAGTCCTCCGGGCTACGGACGCGGCGGGTTCGTGGATGGCCGAGCGCGCCCGCGCGGGCCGCCGGCTGCCCGGCCGGGTCGGACGCGACCCGGCCGGCGACGGGTCAGCGGCCCCGGGCCGCCGCGCGGTACGTGTGCGCCGCCAGCGTTGCGCTGACCAGCAGCAGCGCGACGGTGAGCAGCAGCGACGCGGCGACCGGGTGGCGCATCGGCAGCGCGTCGCCGGTCGTGCCCGGGTTGCCGAACAGCTCGCGGCAGGCCGCGACGACGGCGGAGAGGGGGTTCCACTCGCAGGCGGTGCGCAGCCAGTCGGGAAGCCCGCGCAGCGGGATGAACGCGTTGGACAGGAAGGTCATCGGCATGATGACGAGGAAGGCCACCGCGCTGACCGTCTCGGCCGAGCGCAGCCTCAGTCCGAGCAGGACGCCGATCCAGGAGGCGGCGAAGCCGAGCAGGAGCAGCAGGCCGAAACCGGCGAGCACCTGAGCCGGCCCGGTGTGGGTACGCCAGCCCATCGCGTAACCCACGACGGCCATCGCGACGCAGGCGATCACCACGCGGGTGAGGTCGGCCACGGTCCGGGCCAGCGGCACGGCGAGCCCGGCTATCGGCAGCGACCGGAACCGGTCGTCGATGCCGTTGCCCAGGTCGTCGACCACGCCGAGCGCGGTGTGCTGAAGGTTGGTCAGCATCATCTGGGCGAAGATCCCGGCCATCAGGAACTCGCGGTACCCGCCGTCGGGCACCTCGATGACGCTGCCGAACAGGTAGCCGAAGATCACCACGTAGGCGACCGGCATGACTGTCACCCCGAGCAGCCGCATCGGTACCCGGCCCAGGTGGCGCAGGTGACGGCCCACCAGGGCCGACGTCTCGACGGTCAGGGTGGTCATGCCGCTGCCTCCGGCTGCTCGGCGGAACTGCGTCCGGTGAGATTGAGGAAGACGTCGTCCAGCGTCGGCGCGCAGCTGGCGAACGACTCGACGTCGACGCGGGCCGCGTCGAGCGCCGACGCGGCGGCCGCGAGACCGGTCAGCCCGTCGCCCATCGGTAGCCGCAGGCTCACCCCGTCGTCGTCGAGCACCGGACGGTGGGTGGTGACGGCGGTCAGGGCGGCGACGGCCGCCGCACGCTGCGCCGCCTCGCGTACCCGTATCTGGAGGTGCTCGTCGCCGACCTTGCGCTTCAGCTCGTCCGAGGTGCCCTCGGCGATGACCTTCCCGCCGTCGAGGACCAGGATCCGGCCGGCGAGATGGTCGGCCTCTTCGAGGTACTGCGTGGTGAGCAGCACCGTGGTGCCCTTGGCGACCTGCTCGCGGACCATCGCCCACAGCGTGCGCCGGTTCGTGACGTCCAGGCCGGTGGTGGGCTCGTCGAGCACCAGCACCGGGGGGTCCGCCACCAGGCTGGCGGCCAGGTCGAGCCGGCGACGCATGCCGCCGGAGTAGGTCCGGGCGGCCCGTTCGGCGGCGTCGGTGAGCTGGAAGCGCTCCAGCAACTCGTCGGCGCGGGTGCGGGCCGCCCGCCGTCCGAGATGGTGCAGGACGCCGATCAGGACCAGGTTCTCCCGGCCGGTGAGCAGCTCGTCCACGGCCGCGTACTGGCCGGTGAGACCTACCCTCCGGCGCACCTCACGCGGCTTGCGGACCACGTCGTAGCCGCAGACCCGGGCGCTGCCGCCGTCGGGGGTGAGCAGCGTGGAGAGGATCCGCACCATGGTGGTCTTGCCGGCCCCGTTCGGGCCGAGCAGGCCGAGCACCGTGCCGGCCGGCACGGCGAGGTCCACCCCGGCAAGGGCGGTGTGGGTGCCGTAGCTCTTGCGGAGCCCTTCGGCCTCGATCGTCAGGTCCATGTGCCATCCCATCGGCGGTCGTCGTGCGAACGGTGCGCGGACATCAGGTCGCCGACGGGAAGAAGTCGGCGACGGTACGGCCACCACCTGCGGCGCGTACCCGGTCGAAGGCCCAGGCCCCGACGGCGAGATCGAGCACGCCGAGGCCGAACGGCGCGAAGATCGCGGCTCGGTCGGGGTCCCGGCGCACACGGCCCCGCAGCACGTCGGCGACGGTGCCGTCGACGAAGTCCCGATGCCCGACCCGTTGCTCGGCCAGGTGCAGCGAGGTGCGTTCCCGGACCGCGTGGTCGACGTCGTCGGTGATGTTCTGCCCGGCCAGCACGACCTCGGGTGACAGGTCCCGCAGCGACAGGTGCAGCACTGTCGGGCGGTGGGCGAGCAGCGCCGGGTCGTGCAGGTGCGGTTCCCCGGCCACTGTGGCCAGCACCACCAGGTCGGCGCCGAACGCGTCGGCGGCCTCCGGGACCACCTTGACCGCGCCCACTCCGTCGGCCCGCACCGTGGCGGCGAATCGACCGGCCGCCGCCGGATCCAGGTCGAACAGTCGGTACTCGTCGATGTCCCAGTCCAGGTCACGCAGGAAGCGGCGGACGTGCTCGGCGATCAGGCCGGTGCCGATGAAGCCGACGCTGGGCGCCCGCCGGCAGCCGACCAGTTCCTCGGCGCCGAGCACGGCGGAGGCCGCGGTGCGGGTCGCGGAGATCAGCGACGACTCCAGGCAGGCGTACGGATGACCGGTGGCCAGGTCGTTGAGGATCAGAACCGCCGAGGCGCGGGGAATGTCGTGCGCGGTGTTGCCCGGGAAGCTGGCGATCCACTTGATGCCGGCCACCTCGAAGTCGGCGCCCAGGTAGGCGGGCAGGGCGATGATCCGGTCCCGGGGCAGGTCGGGGAAGCGCAGGAAGCTGCTGTGCGGCAGCGCGCTGGCGCCCTCGTCGTGGGCGAGATAGCAGCGGCGCACCGCGTCCAGGCAGGCCGGCCGGTCGGCCTCGACGGCCGCCGCCACCTCGGCCGCGGTCACCACCGTGAACGGGGGGATGGTCGGTCGATCGGTCATGCTGTTCGGGTTCCTCTCAGACCAGCGCCACGGTCGGACCGCGGTCGCGTCGGGCGGCGAACCGGTCGACCCACTCCGGGTCGTACACCGTGTCGGCGTAGCCGGTGCCCCGGTCGGCGCACAGGAAGGCGACTGTGGGGCGCGGCCCGCGATGGTCGGCGAAGTAGCGTTCGATCGCGCTGTAGACGCTTCCGGTCGAACCGCCGGCGTACAGTCCGTGCCGCTGGAACAGCTCGTGACAGCCGCGTACCGCGTCCAGCTCGGGCACGATCACCACGTCGTCGATGTGTGCCCGGTCGACCAGGGGCGGCACGATGCTCGAACCGAGACCGGGCAGACGGCGCTTGGCCGGTGGGCCGCCGAAGATGACCGACCCCTCGGCGTCGACGGCGACCACCCAGGTGTCCGGGCGCAGCCGCTTGAGCCGGGCGGACAGTCCGGCGATGGTGCCGCCGGTGCTCACCCCGACGAACAGGTAGTCCACCCGGGGCAGGTCTCCGCACAGCTCGGCGCCGGTGAGCAGGTCGTGTGCGTCGACGGCATCCTGATTGGCGTACTGATTGGGCCAGTAGACCCTCGGCAGTTCGGCGCGCAGCTCCTCCACCCGGCGCAGCCGGGTGCCGAGATAGCCGCCCGTCTCGTCGGGCTCGGTCACCTTCTCCACCCGGTCGCAGAGCCGGCGCAGGTACGCCTCGGTGGCGGCGTTGACGTTCGGGTCGACGACCGGGACGAAGGTCAGCCCCAGCCAGCGGCAGAACGAGGCGAGCGAGATGGCGAAGTTCCCCGAGGACGACTCCACCACAGTGGTTCCTTCGACGACCTCACCGCGCTCGACGGCCCGCCGCAGGATCCAGTACGCCGAGCGGTCCTTGGAACTGCCGTTGAGGTTGACGTACTCCAGCTTGGCGAACAGGTCCAGCCGGTCGTGGCGAAGCTGCACCAGCGGGGTACGCGGCATCGCCTGCCCCACCACCGCCAGCTGTTCCAGCAGGGACTCATGACTCACGGCTATCACTTCCGCACTGCGGCATCACTGCGGCTCCCGATCCGGCTCGATGGTGGGCCCAGCGGCTCAACGGAGACGACCGGCGGGCGGATGAATGGATGGCACAACGCCCGCTCACCGTGGGGCATGCGGCTCGGGGAACCCTCGGACCGTGATCGGGCCCGGATAGCGGCCCGCTCGAGCCGCGCGGACCGGGACTGTCCGGACCGGCCGCCTCCGGCCGGGTCCGCCCGGCGCGCTCGTGGCGGCGCCGGACGGACCCGGAGGCGTCAGGGGCAGGTCACCACCTGACCGGCGAAGGTCAGTCCGCCGCCGAATCCGAGCAGCAGCACCGGCGCGCCCTCGGGCACCTCCCGCCGCTCCACCAGTTTTGCCAGGGCGATCGGTGTGCTCGCCGAGGACGTGTTGCCCGAGGACACGATGTCCCGGGCGATCACCGTCTTCTCCGTGACGCCGAGATCGCGGGCGATCGCGTTGATGATGCGCAGGTTCGCCTGGTGCGGCACGAACGCCGCCAGGTCCTCCGGCTCGACTCCGGCCCGGCGGCACGCCTCCCGCGCGACCGGCGTCAGCGCCGTCGTGGCCCAGTGGAACACGGTCTTGCCGTCCTGCTCGATGTGCGCCGAAGCGCCCTCGATCCGGATGGCCGACCCGCGTTGGGCGGACCCGCCCCACACCACCGGGCCGACGCCGGGTCGTTCGGCGCCGACCAGTACCGCCGCCCCGGCGCCGTCACCGAACAGGATGCAGGTGCTGCGGTCCTGCCAGTCGACGTAGTCGGTGAGGCGCTCGGCACCGATCACCACGGCGGTCGCCGCGGCACCGGCCCGGATGGCGTGGTCGGCGGTGGCCAGCGCGTAGGAGAATCCGGAACACGCGGTGTTGACGTCGTAGGCCGCCTGCCCCGACATCTCCAGGTTCGCCGCGACCCGGCTCGCCACGTTGGGCACGCGGTCCACCGCGGTGCACGTGGCGACCACCACCAGGTCCACCTGGCCCGGCTGGACACCGGCCGCGCTGAGCGCCTTGCCCGCGGCGGCGGTGGCCATGTCGGCCACCGACTGGTCCTCGGCGACGTGCCGGCGTTCGATGCCGACCCGGCTGCGGATCCACGCGTCGTCGGTGTCGACGCGTTCGGACAGCTCCTCGTTGGTCAGCACCCGCGGCGGCTGGTAGTACCCAAGACCGGCGACGCGGGTTCCCGCCCAGTTGCGCACAGTGGTCTCCTCTCCCGCCCGGTCAGCCACAGCCGCCGGGCTCGTCGTGATCGAAAGAGCCGATCGTCGCGAGCGCCGCCACCGGAAGACGGTCGCTCGGGTCCGCCGCGCCGCCCGGCTGCGCGGCGCTCCGCGCGCGCACCGCCGACTCGACCTCGGCCACCCGGTCCACGCCCCAGAAGCGGTGCCGTCCCACGATGAACAGCGGGATGCCGAACACCTCGTCGCGGTGGGCGCGGACCAGCGCGTCCAACCCCAGTTCGCGAATCCGGTCGTCGTCGGCGGCGGCCATCAGTTCAGCCCCGGGCAGTCCGGCGGCGTCGCAGGCGGCCCGAAGCGTCTGCGGGTCGCTGATGTTGTCGCCCCGGTGCCAGCGGGCCTCGGTGACGACCCGGTAGAACCGCCGCTCGCAGCCCAGTTCGCGGGCACGCAGCCAGCCCAGGGCGGACGGCTCCCACCAGGGCGCGACGTCCACCGGCCAGACCAGGCGGTAGCCGAGGCCGGCGGCGAGGCGCTTGGTGTCGTGCAGGATGTACAGGTGCTTGGCCTTGCTCATCACCGTGTAGTGGAAGTCCGCGCCGCGGTCGGCGAGAGCGGCGCGCATCCGGGTGTCGGGATCCCAGAAGGGCACGTACTCGAACCGGTCCGCGAAGTCGGGCACCCGTTCTTCGAGCTGCCGCAACGCCATCCAGCTGAACGGGCTCTGGAAGGAGAAGTACACCCGCGGGCGGTCGGTCACGCGGCGCTCCACAGCAGCGCGGCCTGGGTCGGTCCGTCCATCACGGCGACCCGGCCGGCGTCCGGGCCGCTCGCCACCCCGTACCCGTGGGTGATCGACCCGGTCGCGGTGGGCACGATCACGCCGTCGCGTACGACATAGCAGTCCATCCGGCCGGTGAACATCACGTCCTTGACGATGTCGTCGACTGTGAAGACCGTGTGCAGCTCCTCCTCCAGGCGCGCGTCGGCGAGCAGCCGCACCTGGGAGCGCGTCACCGCCGGGATCCAGTTCCGCTCGGTGAGCATGCGCCGGATCGAGATGCCGCGCTCCGCCAGGTAGCGGTGCACCACCTCCTCCAGGTCCCGCACGTAGCCGGAGTGCTGCATCCGGTCGGAGAACTGGCAGTGCGGGTACGGGATGGTCTCGGACCACCGGAAGCCGGACCGGAACGCGGCCGGCGTGGGGCCCGGCGCCCGCAGCTGGGCCAGGTCGGTCACCACCCGGCCGGCGATCTCCCGCGGCAGCTCGCCGGTGACGCCGGACGGCGCGACGAAGGCCACCCGGACCTTGCCCTTGAGCACGGGGACCGGTCGTCCCTCCCGCTCCACCAGCAGGGTGACCGCGAAGGTGTCCTCGGCACCGCCGGAACCGCCCACCGGGACCGCCTCGGCCCGTACCTCGTCGTCGACGAAGACCGGGCCGGGAAGCCGGAGCGAGTGTTCCACGAAGGACAGCTGCACGCCGTGGTCGTGGAAGAGCCGACCGGGCCCGGTCCCACGGTCGCGGTAGTGCTGGAGCACCACGTCCTCGGCCAGGTACACGAACTGCTTGAAGCCGACCCAGGTCCCGATGTTGGCGCCCTCGTAGCGAGGGCGGCCGCGACAGGTGGTGGGCTGGGCGTCGACGGCGAGAGTCATGCGTAAACCTCCATGGTCGGGCCGGCCGGCGCGGCGGCCGGTACGACTCGGTCGAAGAACTCGGCGCACTCGGCGGCGACCTCGGCCGCCTGGGTCACGTGGCAGAAGTGGCCGTAGTGCGGGTGTACGCGGACCCGCGCCGCCGGCATCACGGCGAGCGAGTCCGCCCGCGCCCCGGCCAGTCGCTGGTCACCGAGACCGGCCAGGACGAGCGTCGGCGTGACCACCCGGGCCAACTCGGGCCGGGGCGTCGCCAGCAGCCGGTCGAGCACCACCTCGGCGGCCCCGTCGGGAACCCGTTGCAGGGCCTTTCCCACCATCACGGCCAGCACGTCGTCGGCCACCGCCTCCGCACGGCGGCCGAGCCGGACCCGCAGCCCGTCGGCGACCACCTGCCGGATCGCGGCCCGGGTGCGGGCGACCAGCACCGGTCGCGGAGCCCGGCCCGCGGGGCGCACCAGGGGCGCGATCAGCACTGCGGCGCGGGCCGCGGGCCGGGCCGCCCCGGCGAGGTGGTCCAGGACCGCGTTGGCGCCGAACGAGTGCCCGACCAGGACGTCGGCGGGTTCGGGCAGCTCCGCCAGGGCGGTCCGCAGCCATTCGGCGGGCCCGGCGGACGTGGCCGCCCATGGGGTGGCCGGGCCTTCGACGGCGCCGCACCACGGCGCGTCGACGACCCAGCAGCGGTAACCCGGACCGAGCCGCCTGGCGAGTTCCTGCCAGGTGCCACCGTGGTCGGCCAGTCCGTGCACCGCCGCCAGCACCCGTCCACGCCCCGCCGGCGGAACGGCACCGGGCCCGGTGAGCAGCCGCCAGGTCACCGGCGCCCCCGGTGGCGGCTCAGCCGGCCGGTGGCGAAGCCGTCGTCGGCAGAGCCGCAGGTCACCGCCGCCTCGGTCGCGTCGCCCACACCGGCCGGCCGGTCCGCCGGATCGGCGAGCCACCGGGCGGCCAGCGCGGTCTGCAGCACGCCCGTCGCGCCGTACCCGGACGCCAGGACGCCGGCCAGGTCGGCGCTGGGGGCGTCCGCACCGGACAGCCGCACCACCGGCCCGGCGTCGGCCGGAACCGGCTCCGGCGCGCTGTGCCGGCGCACCGAGCGCAGGCGTACTCCCGGGCGGTCCGCCGCGGTGAGCACCACGCACGCGGCGATGCCCTCGGGCGGTCCGGGCGGCAGTCCGGCAGCGGACCGCAGCGCGGCGGCGACCGCGTCGCCCGGTTCGGCGCCGACGACGACGGCGCGACGGGTCCGCCCGCCGCGCACCAGCAGGGCACCGAGGCGCACGGCGTCGAGCCCGCCCGTCGCCCCGGAGCAGACCATCAGGTTGGGGCCGGTGAAGCCGTACCGGATGGCGATGCTGCTCGCGATGATGTTGCTCGATGCGTTCGGGGCCTGCATCGGGCTCACCCCGCGCAGACCGCCCGCGCGGACCTGGTCGACGATGTCGCAGACGGTGGCGACGTTGCCCAGGTTGGAGCTGACCACCACTGCCGTGCCGGCGGCGCCGGGCACCGGTCCGGTGGGCCGGCCGGGCGGCAGCCCGAGAGCCTTGTGCACGGCGCACATGGCCAGCCGCACCGCCGGTTCCTTGAACAGCAGCCCCTTGCGCCCGAGGAGGCCGTGCGCCTCGTCCGGGCCGCAGGCCGGCGTGGTGTCCGAGGCGATCAGCAGGCCCGGGGCGACGGCGGGCACGTGTACGGCCGCCGCCTCGATCAGCACCCCGTCAGCGGTCATGCCGCACCTCCACCAGACAGACGGCGTTCACGCCGCCGAAGCCGAACGCGTTGACCTGGGCGACGTGCGCGCCGGTGCGAGCCGGCCGGCCGATCACCAGGTCCAGTGGCGCCGCCTCGGCGATCGGCATCCGCAGTCCGGTCACCGGCGGCACCGTGCCGTGCCGCAGCGCCTCGACGGCGACCAGCAGGCTCATCAGTCCGGCGCTGCCGGAGGTGTGCCCGATCGCGCCTTTGATCGCGGTGACCAGTGGCGGGCGGCGTACGTCGGCGAACAGTCCGGCCAGCACCCGGGCCTCGGTGGGATCGTTCAGCGCGGTGCCCGTGCCGTGCGCCAGCACCAGGCCGACGTCGGCGGGGCGCAGGCCGGCCCGCTGGTAGGCGTCGGCCATCGCGGCGCGCAGGCCCTCCGGGTCCGGGGCCGTCTCGTGGTAGGCGTCGCAGGACATGCCCACGCCTCGCAGGCGCACCTCGGCCTCGCTGTCCGGCACGGAGCGCAGCACGACTGCCGCCGCGCCGTCGCCGAGCAGCACCCCCCGGCGATCGGCGTCGAACGGTCGTACCGCGTCGCTGGACTCGTCGCCGACCCGTCCGATCATCGCGAGCATGCTCTCGGTCATCGCGTCGGCCCCGCAGGCCACCACCGCGTCGGCCTCGTCGAGGCGGATCAGGTCGGCGGCGAGCGCCAGCGCGTGCGACGACGCCGAACAGGCGTTGGAGACGGTGACCACCTCGGTCACGCCGGGCAGCGTGTCGCGGACCGCGCCGGCGAAGTGCAGCGCGTGCGGTTCCACAGGCAGGCCGTCGGCCCGCCACCGTTCCACAGCGCGCAGTTCCCGCAGTCCGGTGCCGACGATCACGACGATCCGTTCCCGGGCGCCGTCCAGGCCGGCCTGCCGGGCCGCCTCGGCCACGCATTCGGCGAGCCAGGCGCTGGCCCGGTACGGACGCTCCTCCTCGACGGCGTCGACGTGGTAGCCGTACCGCACGTTCACCTGGTCCGGGTTGACGTACCCCAGTGGCCGGCGACCGGACTTCCCGGCGAGCAACGCGGTGAACGTCTCCGCGGTGCCGCCCAGCGCGGTGCGCATGGCACTACCGGTGATTGCGAGCGCCATGCCCGGTCCCCCTCAGCAGGGCCGCGCCGACGGTGCCGTCGGGGCTGCCGGCGACGATCAACGACAGCGAGCCGTCGTCGGGCGTACGCCGGTGGTGGGCCAGCAGCACCGCGACCTGGAGCGCGCCGGCCGCGGTCGGGCAGTCACCGGCGACGCCGGTGACGGAACTGCGGTCGGCCTGCCGGCCGACGGTGGCGTCCAGGGCCCGTTCCTCCTCGGCCGCACCGCAGGAGAGCACGCGCGCGAGGTCCGTCGCGGCGACGCCGGCGTGTCGCAGCATCCGGCGCACCAGGCCGGCGAGCGCGGTCGCGACGTCCATGCCGGCGCCGGTGTGCGCGACGTCGACCGCCACGATCTCGGCCGACGGTGTGCGTCCGGCGGCCCGCATGGCGGTGGCGTCCTCGACCAGGAAGACCGCGCCGCCCTCACCGCCGGCGGTCGCCGGGGCGCCGTCGGAGCCCGGGCTGCCCGCCCAGGCCATGTGCGGGGTGTACTCCTCGACCGCCCCGACCAGCAGTGCGTCCGCCCGGCCGCGCCCCAGCATGGTCCGGGCGTAGCGCAGCGCGGTGATGGTGGCCGTCCCCCCGCCGGCGAGGGTGGCGTTGACCCCGCGCAGCCCGTGCCAGATGGCCGCCTGACCGGCGGCGCAGTTGAGCACCGTGTTGGGGAAGAGGATCGGGTTGACCAGGTAGGGCTTGTCCTGCACGTGGGTGTCGCGGCTGTAGTCACTCGTCGACTGGAGGCTCCCGACACTGGTGCCGAGCACCACGCCGACCCGCTCCCGGTTGTCGTCGTCGACGACCAGGTCGCTGTCGGCGAGCGCCTGGCGGCAGGCGAGCACCGCGAACGCGGTCCGGCGGTCGAGGAAGCTGGTGCCCTTGCGGCCGAGATGGTCCCGGGCGCGGAAGCCCGCGAGGGCGTACGCCCGCGGGTGCGGCACCGGCTCGTCGGTCAGCTCGGCGGCGTCGACGGTGACGTCACGGCCCGCGCGCAGGCCGGCGGTGAACTCGTCGGCGCCCAAGCCGTACGGCGACACCACACCCCATCCGGAGATGCCGAGCACTGTGGTGATGCCGGGAAGGTCGGTGGTCACTGTCATGCGAGCCGTCCCAGGATCGTGATGGCGTTGTTGCCACCGAAGGCGAACCCGTTGACCTGGACGATCTGTGCCTGCGCGGGTCGGGCCCGGTTCGGCACCACGTCGAGGCCGGGCATCGCCGGGTCGGTGGTGAGGTGGTTGATGGTGGGAGCGAGGAAGCCGGACGACAGGGCCAGTGCCGCGGCGACGGCGCTGAACCCGCTCGCCGCGCCCATGGTGTGCCCGAGCATCGACTTGACCGAGCTCATCGGGGGCAGCCGGTCGCCGAACACCTCGCGGACCGCCTCGTACTCGGCGGCGTCGTTGGCGGGAGTCGCGGTCCCGTGGGCGCAGATGAAATCCACCTCGTCGGGCTTGATGCCGGCGTCGCGGTGGGCCAGCCGCATGCACCGGGCCACGCTCGCCGCGTCCGGGGCGGTCGGATGCTTGGCGTCGCAGGTGAGGCCGTAGCCCAGCACCTCGCAGTAGATCCGGGCCCCTCGGGCCTGGGCCGAGTCGAGGCTCTCCAGGAACAGCGCCACCCCGCCTTCGGCGGTGATGACCCCGGCGCGGTCCCGGTCGAACGGCGCGCAGCGTTCGGCGGCCAGGGCGCCCAGCCGGTAGAACCCGGCGTGCGCCCACCGGCACACCGAGTCGGCCCCACCGACGATCATGTAGTCCTGGTCGCCGGCGGCGATGGCGTCGAAGGCGTACCCCAGTGCGTAGTTGCTGGCCGAGCAGGCCGTCGAGACGGTCGTCGTGGTGCCCCGCAGGTCGAGCTCGCGGCTCACCGCCTCGGCGACCCGACCGGCCGGCATCTGACGGGCCAGCGACCGCGGCGTCGGCCGGTAACCGTCACGCAGCCAGTGCTCCGTGAGTCGCTCCACCACCTGTGATTCGCCGCTGGTCGTGCCCATGCAGACACCCACGCGGGCCGAGCCCGCCGCGACGTCGAGCGCCCCCGCGTCGCTGAGCGCGAGCCGGGCCGCCGCGGCGGCGAAGAGGCTGCTGCGCCCCCATTCGGCGGGATCGATCCGGCTCACCATGTCGTACGGCTGGAACCCGTGCACCTCGCCGGCGCGCTCGGTCACGAAGCCGGTGGTGTCGAAGCTGGCGATCGGCGTGATTCCGCTGCGTCCGGCGCGCAGCGCGGCCGCGAAGACGTCGATGCCTGTGCCGATGCTCGAGACCGGCCCTAGCCCGGTCACCACAACCCTTCGGTTCATCACTGGGGTGTCCTCCGTGAGTCCTTGGGCCGCGGTCGCGGGAGCGCCGGGGCGCCACCCCGCCATCCGTGGCGTGGTCGGATGCCACCCTCGGGCCGCGGCCTTGTGCGGGCCTCGCGGCGCCCTCGACATCACCTCGAGCAGGGCAACGGCACGTCGAGCAGGCCTGGAGAGTGCTTCGAGGAGGACGGGTGACCGTCGGGCGGGCCGGCGTTCCGCCGGCGCGGGACTTCATCGATACCATCCGACGGACCGCCGCACCGACCGACCGGGAGGACCCTTGAGCCGCAACACCGTGACGAACACCGACGGCCGGAGCGGCGACGGCACCACCGGCGTGCGGCCGGGCTCCTGGGCCGGGTACGGCGCCTGCATATGGGCACTGCTGTTCGCGGGGCTCAGCTTCTACTGGGCGGCCGGCGGGCTCGTGGGCCAGGGCACGATCGGCCCGGCTGTCGAGGAGCCGGCGTTGGCCCGGGAGCCGGCGTTCGTCGCGCTGCTCTGGGGCACCGCGGTGCTCAAGCTGCTCGCCGCGCCGCTGGGTCTGGCGCTGGCCACCGGACGCCCGCGCTGGGTGCCGCGCTGGCTGCTGCTGCTCGGCGGCTGGGGCGCGGCGGCGTTGCTGTCTCTCTACGGCCTGGCCAACCTGACGCAGCACCTGCTGATTGTGGCCGGAGTCGTCGATCTGCCCGCCGGGCTCGGATCGGCTCTGCCCTGGCATCTGTTTCTCTGGGATCCGGTCTGGCTCTCCGGTGGGGCCCTGTTCACATTGGCCGCAATTTCCTACACTCGACCGCCGGGGCTACTCAACAACACAAAACGGTGAACTGAGGAGATTGTCCCGGCGAGATCTTGCCCACTCGGCACGGCCAATGGAAACTATCCTTCGCAGGCCGGTCGGGGCGAGGGGGCAGAGGGCTTATGGATACGAACGCGCTCGCCACAGGCTTGTCCGTAGCGAGCGCGTTCGAGGGCCGGCACGCTGCAATTATGGCCACCTTTCGGAAGCGTCTCCTGACGGTCACCGGTGAGCTGGGCCTCGACCAGGACCAGATGGACCAGATAGTCGCCCAGGCCGGGCAGGTGCTGGACGACGTCACGGCGAGCCTGCGCACCGGTCAGCCCGAGATCAACGAAGTGCGGATCGGCCTCGCCTCGCAGGCCGGCCCGAAGCCCGCCCCCCGAGCCGTGATCCACCCGGTCGACTCGCTACGGGCCGCGAACGAACTGATCGAGCCCGTGCTGGACGCGGTGATCGAGACCGCGGCCGGTCTGCCCGACGCCACGTGCATCTTCCGGACCGCCAATCAGGCGCTGCAACGCAGCGTCCTCACGCGCATCCGCTGGTCCTCCGAGTCGTACCTGGCGTTCCTGCTCGACCGGGTGCGGCAGGCCCAGATGGCGGAGCGCCGCCGGATCGCCCGGGAACTGCACGACCGGGTGGGCGGGCCGACAAGCGTGGTGAACCGCAACCTGCAGCTGGCCAAGCGGTACGCCGAGGTCGACCTGAACCGGCTCCAGGAGAAGGTGGAGGTCGCCTACGAGGCCAGCGTGCAGAGCATGGACGCGCTCCGGGGCGTGGCGACGGACCTGCGCCTGGAGTCCGAGTTCAACAACCTGGAACAGGCTCTGCGCGGGTTCGTCTCGGCGATGACCGACGGCAGCGCAGTGGTCGACCTCGCGATCAGCGGGGACGAGTCATGGGTGCCGGCCGAGGCGCTCGCGGAGCTCTTCCTCGTGGTACGTGAGGCGCTGCGCAACGCGTTCCACCACGCCGGCGCGAGCACGATCGTGAGCCACATCGACATCGCACCGCACGAGGTACGCGCCTGGGTGGGCGACGACGGACAGGGCTTCGATCCGGCCTCCGGCCGGTCCGTGCACGGGCACGGGCTGACCTCCATGCGCGAGCGGATCGAACTGCTCGGTGGGAAGCTCGTCGTGCAGACCGCACCGGGGCGCGGCACGCACATCGAGATCTTCGTCCCCCTGTCGAGGAAGACATGACACCGCCTGCTGAATCCGACGTGTCCATCACCATCGTGCTCGTCGACGACCACGCACTGTTCCGGCACGGCCTGCGCGAGCTGCTGTCGATGGAGCCCGACCTGGTCGTACTCGGCGAGGCCGGCACGGGCGCCGAGGCGGTGGTGATGGCGGCGAGGCACCGGCCGGACGTGATGCTCCTCGACGCGGGCATCCCGGGCGAGCAGGCCGCGGCCACCATCGCCCGTACGCTCGCCGTCGCCCCGGACACCCGGATCATCATCCTCAGCATGTTCGACGAGCCTGCCGTCGTGAAGGAGCTGCTCGGCGCCGGAGCCCAGGCGTACCTGGTCAAGACCGTCACCCGCGACGACCTCGTGGCGACGCTGCGCAGCGTGCGGGGCGACGGCGACCGGGTGATGCTGTCGATCTCGCGGGAGAGCTTCGAACGGGTCAGCGACGGCCGCTCCAGCATCCTGTCCGCCCGCGAGGCGGAGATCCTCGCCCTGGTGGCCCAGGCGTACAGCAACTCGCAGATCGGGCGGCGGCTGGACATCACCGAGGGGACCGTCAAACGGCACCTGCGCAACGTGTTCACGAAGCTGGGGGCGGTGTCCCGGCTCGACGCGGTGAACAAGGCCGTGGCGTCGAACCTGATCACGGTGGAGAAGCCGGCCGCGCCGGCGCCCCGAGGCTAGCCGTACACGCTCGGGCCCCATGTCGGCACCACGCCGACATGGGGCCCGGGTCGGCTGGGTTCAGCCGGCCGGCACCAGCAGGCGCGCGTCCGCGCCGTTGAGCACCTGCCGTTGGAGGTCCTGCAACTCCGGCGTCGGTTCGAGACCGAGTTCCTCGGACAGCGTCTGCCGCAGGCTCTGATACGCGCTCAGCGCTTCGGCCCTTCGCCCGCACCGGCTCAACGACGAGATCAGGTGGGCGTGGAGCCACTCGTTGAGCGGGTGCGCCGCGACCAGTGCACGCAGCTCGGTGACGAGTTCCCGGTGCCGGCCGAGCCGGGCGTCGGCCTCGATGCGCAGCTCCAGCGCCCGCATCCGCAGCTCGGCCAGGTGCGTGACGTCCGCGCTTGTCCACGCCCCGACGCTGACGTCGTCGAGCACCGGCCCCCGCCACAGCGACAGGGCACGGCGCAGCACCTGGACGGCCTCGACGGGCCGTCCCTGGTCCAACAGGCCGTCACCCTCGCGACAGAGGCGGGCGAAGAGGGTGGCGTCAAGCTGGTCCTCCCGCATCGACATGCGGTAGCCCGCCGGGCGGGTCACGAGAAGCTGGCCGGAGGGCCCGGTGGCGCCGACCCGCTCGAACAGGTTACGGAGCTGGTAGATGTACGTCTGCGTGGTGGTGGCCGCGCTCCGGGGCGGTCGGTCGCCCCACAACCAGTGGAAGATGCTGTCCTGGCTCACGGTCTGGTTCGCCCGCAGCAGCAGCAGCGCCAGAACGGCCCGCACCTTGGGTGCGGTGGGGGCGCAGTCGACACCGTCGTGCCGCACTTCCAGGCCGCCGAGAATGTTGAAGCGGAGCATTGTGTACCCTCTTCTCTTCGCAACTGGCGTAGACGCTAATCGTCGACCAGCCGGAATCCGCTCCCGCTGCGCCCAACGTGATCATCACGGCCACCAATCGGAACGCGGCAGTACGTCTTTAGAGGTAGTTCATCGAATCCGCCGCATGCTCAGCCGACATTCCTCAGATCAAATAAATCGCATGGCCAGCCGCGCTTTGCGAATACTATTCGCACCACTTCCGGGGCACCCCGAACAGCGCCGCAACAGCGCGCGGAGCAGGCCGTCAGGCCCCGGCGTCCCGCGCGGTCGCCTCCGCCAACGACTTGATGTTGAGGAGTTGCCTGCGCCCCATGAGCGCGTCACCGACGGCCAGCGCGCTGCGGCGGGCACGCTCGAACGTGGTCGAGGCGCCCACGTCGAGCCGCCCGACCAGTCGCGTGCCCTGCGGGGCGGGACTGACCCGGTAGGTCACCGCCACCTCGCCGTAGCTACGTCGATGGCGATCGGCGATGACGCCGGTGAGGTGGTCGTCGAGAGCGAACTCGGCCACCGTGAAGATCAAGAACTTCTGCCCCGCCGCCAGCTTCTCCGCGCCCGGGGTGAGGGTCCGCGGGCTGCGCCGTCCGAGGTTGTCGACCAGGTCGTAGCTGTACGGCGCCACCTTGAGCTGGCACAGCCACCGGTAGACCACCGGAACCGGCGCCGCCACGTCCACCGCCCGGACGAACGAGCGGAACGGCACGGTCAGGTACCGATCGCAGGGATAGCGGTCGGCGACCTCCTCCGGCGTGGCGTTCCATACCCGAGGGTCCAACCGCCGCAGTCTCTCAATCAGCACAACTGTCCGCCTTGTCGATGAGCCGGCCGGCCACGCGCCCCGGTCGGTGCGCGCATTCGCCGATCGACCAGTGAACCCCGCGCGGGTCGAGAGTGCGTCGACGACGGCTGGAAGCCGTCCGCCGGCGCACCGCCCGACCGGGCACCGGTCCTTGATGATCCGGAGCCGGCCCGGTAGAAACGGCGGGGCCGACAGGAGATCACTCATGACCGATGCCCACGGACAGCTGTCCGCGACGCCCCGCACGAGCCTGCGCCGGATGAAGGAGAAGGGGCACCACGACCGCGCCGCCCTGCTCGACGTGCTCCGGGCCGGGTTCGTCTGCCACCTCGGCGCCCTGGTGGACGGTGACCCGATGGTGGTACCCACCGTCTACGGGTTCGACGACAGCCACCTCTACCTGCACGGCTCGGTGGCCAGCCGGAGCCTCACCACCGACACCGACGTCTGCGTCACGGTCACCGTGGTCGACGGCCTGGTGCTGGCGCGCTCGGTGTTCGAGCACGGGGTCAACTACCGCAGCGCGATGGTCTACGGCCGGCCCCGGTGGGTGACCGACACCGAGGAGAAGCTGCACGGCCTGCGGCTGCTGACCGAGCACGTGGCACCCGGCCAGTGGGACCACGCCCGCCGCCCGAACCGGCGGGAGCTGGCGGCCACGGCCCTGCTGGCGCTGCCGCTGGCGGAGGCGTCGGTCAAGACCCGCAGCGGCCCGCCGGACGACGGCGACAGCCCGGACGCCGCGCTCGGGCTCTGGGCCGGCGAGCTTCCGCTGGTGGCGCGCTGGCAGCAGCCGGTGACCGATCCGGCGCTCCCGCCGACGGCACCGGTGCCGGCACACGTGGCCGCCCGCGCCGGCACCCGCGTCGACAGGCACTGACCGCCCGGGGCGGCCGCGCACACGCGACCGCCCCGGTCCGGCGGCGTCCTACCGCAGCCGCCGGGCCACCTCCGCGAGCGGCAGCCGGGGCTGGACGGCGGCGCGGGCGGCGACCACGGCCAGCGCCCGGGGCACCCCCGCGCAGTGGGCGATGATCTGCCGTACCGCCTCGCGTTCGGCGGTCAGCCGGCGCTCGCCGAGACGGGCCGCCAGCAGTTCCCACGCCTCGCCGGCAGCCAGCTCGTCCACCACGACCGGGCGCGCCGCCTCGCCGACGACCAGTCCGGTGAGGCGGTCCCGGCTGGTCACCACCACCATGCAGCCGGGGACGCCGGGGAGCAGCGGCCGTACCTGGTCGGCGTCGCGCGCGTCGTCGAGCACGATGAGCATCCGGCGTCCGGCGAGCACGCTGCGGTAGAGACCGGCGCGCGCGGCCGGGCCGCACGGAATGCCGCCCGGTACGTCGAGCGCCTCGATGAGGCCACCGAGCGCCTCCGCCGGCGCCACCGCCGGGCGGCGCGAGTCGCTGCCGCCGAGCTGGACGTGCAGCACCCCGTCGACGAACCGGGCGGCGGACCGGTGGGCCCAGCGCAGCGCCAGCGCCGTCTTGCCGATTCCGGAGCGTCCGGACAGGACGCACACCACGACACTGGACATCCGTCGTGGTCCGCCGTCGAGCAGCCGGTCGAGTTGCCGCAGTTGTGCCGAGCGCCCGGTGAAGCCGGGGATCTCCAGCGGCAACTGCATGGGACGGATCCGGGCCGGCGCCGGATGGGCCGGCAGGCCGAGCACCTCGCGCAGCAGCCGGACGGTCGCCGGCCGCGGGCTGGTCACCCGCGACGACTCCAGGTTGCGGATGCTCCGGACACTCAGGCCGGTGCGGGCGGCCAGCTCCTCCTGTGTGAGGTTGGCCCGTCGCCGAGCGGTAGCGATTTCATCACCCAACGTATCCATGTAGCCGATCACAGCGTCGTCTCCGTACCGGTTCTGGCGGATTCGTACAGGCGGACCACCACGGCGTGACAACTGAGCGGGCAATCAGCAGCGCCATTGCCGGTGATCTGCCGGTGAAGCTCCTGTTAGCCAGCCGAGGTTAGGTCCACAGTGGTTCCGACGCTATCGACCGGAGTCGAATTGCCACCCGGGCGGGAGACCGGCATGGCGTCGCACAAGCACCACTTCCGGTCACTCTCCGCAAACCTGATCCGTCCGGCGCGCCCGACGGGAATCGCGCCGACCAGGAGGACGAACATGCGAAGGTACGTCAGCGACACCGCCGAACTCACCGACGAGTACGGCATCCAGATCGGCCGCTGGACGCAGTACCGCGATCTCGGCCCGTTGCCGTTCGACGCCATGTGGTGCGTGATCCCGCCCGGTGGCAGCAGCAGCGAGGACATCCACCCCGAGGTGGAGTTCGCCGTGGTGACCCGCGGCACCGCCATCTACGAGGCGGGCGGCGAGAAGGTCGAGGTGCCGACCGGCGGGGTGATCCTGCTCGAACCCGAGCAGCGTCACGTCATCCACAACCCCTCGCCGGAGCAGCCGCTCACCATCCTCAGCATCTACTGGATGCCCCGCGCCGACGGCGCCGCCGACGCGGGCGACGGGACCGGCCGTGGCTGACGGACGGGCCGCCGCCGGCGCGGTGCTGGTGGTGACGCCGCCACCGACGCCGAACGGGCCGCTGCACCTCGGGCACCTGAGCGGCCCGTACGTCGCCGGCGACGTCGCGGCCCGCGCGCTGCGTGCCGCCGGTCGGCGGGTGGTGACCCAGTGCGGCCTGGACGCGCACCAGAACTACGTGCTGGCCCGGGCGCAGGCGCACGGCGAGACCCCGGCCGACACGGTCGCCCGCTACGGGTCGTTGATCCACGCCGCGTTGGGCGCCGCACGCATCCGGTACGACGTCATGGCCGACCCGCTGGAAGACGAGAGCTACCGCCGGGCGGTGGCCGGTTTGCTCACCGAACTGGTCGAGGCCAAGGTGGTGGAGGTCGCCCCGGTGTCGCTGCGCGCCTGCGCGGCCTGTGGGCGGACCCTGCACCACGTCCGGGTCGCCGGGCGCTGCCCGGCCTGCGGCGCCGGCGCGAACGGCGGCACCTGCGAGGGGTGCGGTGGCTTCTGCACCGCCGCGAACCTGATCGGCGCGCGTTCGACCTGCTGCGAGGCGTCACCCGAGCCGGTCACGCACACGGTCCCGGTGCTCCGGCTCGACGACCACCGGGAACGACTCGCCGAGTTCTGGTCCCGCGCGGTGCTGCCGCCCCGGCTGCGGCGCCTCGTCGCGTCCCACCTCGACGGCGGGCTGCCGGAGGTGCCGCTGGCGTACCCGACGGACTGGGGAATCGAGTGGGACGACGGCCTGCGCATCGACGTCTGGGCCGAGATGGCCCTGGCCAACCTGGTCCTGCCCGCCCGCCACCTGCGGCCGGACGCGGACACGCTGGCCGGGTACCTGGACGCGTGGCGTGACGTGGACGAGCAGTGGATCTTCCTCGGGATCGACAACGCCTTCTACTACGCGCTGCTCATCCCGGCACTGCACCTGGCCGCCGGGCTGCCCGACCGGCCGACCGGGCTGGTGGTCAACGAGTTCTACCGGCTCACCGGCTCCAAGTTCTCCACCAGCCGCGAACACGCGATCTGGGCGCACGAGTTCCTGGCCACCGAGGACCCGGCGGTGGTCCGGGCGTTCCTGAGCTGGGACCGGCCGGACAGCTACGAGTCGGACTTCCGCCCCGAGGCGTACGAGGCGTTCACCGCCCGGTACGCCGCGACCCTGGCCGGCACCACCGCCGGCCTGGACGGCGTCCTGGCCGACACCGAGCTGACCCGAGGCGAGCAGGCGCTGCGCCTGGAGCACTTCGACCCCGCCACCGCGGTCCGGGCGGCGCTGGCCGCGTACCCCGGCCGGCCGGAGCGGGCGGCCCGGCTGCTCGGCGTCATCGGCGGCGCGGAAGCGGCGGAGTCCGATGGGTGAGCCGCGCGTGCTCGTCGTCGGCGCGGGCGTGAGCGGTGTCCTGCTGGCCCGGCGGCTGCGGGACGCGGGCGCCGAGGCGGTCCTGATCGGGCCGTCCGACAGCGGCGCGGCCGGACGGCCCGCCGACGCGACGGCCGCGTCCGGTGGGCTGGTGCGGGCCTTCGAGCCCGATCCGGCCGCCCGGTCCCTGGCGGCCGCGAGCCTCGCCGAGCTGCTGGGCGACCCGTCCCTCGCGACCGCCGCCGGGTGGCGGCGGACCGGCTCGCTCTACCTGCTCGACGCCGGGGCGGCGGCCGGCGTGGACGGCGCCGAGGTGCTGACCCGGGACGAGGTCGCCCACCGGTTCGGCTTCGCCGGGCTCCCGGACGGCACGGTGGGGATCTGGGAGCGCCGGGCCGGCTACCTCGATCCGGACCGGCTGCGCCGGACCGTCCTGCGTGGCCTGGACCGCACCGAGACGACACCGGTGGCCCGCCTCGACGACCGCGTGGTCGAACTGCGCGACGGCCGCCGCCTCACCGGCGACCTCGTCGTCGTGGCCGCCGGCGCCTGGACCCCACGGCTGCTGCGCGCCGCCGGACTGCCGACCTCGCTGCGCACCAAGCACATCCAGTACACCCGTCACGCCACCGGCCGGGCCGACCTGCCGTGCTTCGTGGACGAGACCAGCGGCCTCTACGGCCGGCCGGCCGGTCCGGGGCGCGTGCTGCTCGGGCTGCCGAGCGACAGGTGGGACGTCGACCCGCCGGCCCCCGAACCGGACACCGCACTGGCGGCACGGGTCCGGGCGGTGGCCACGCAGCGGCTGCCCGGCCTGGATCCGCGACCGGTCGGCCCGCCGGTGAGCGCCGCCGACTGCTACAGCGAGCCCACCGGCCTGGCCCTGCGCCACGTGGCCGGCGCCGTACACACGTTCACCGGCGGCAGCGGCGGCGCCGCCAAGACCGTCCTGGCCGCCAGCCGGCTCGCCGCCACCGCCCTGCTGAACACCCGAACCGCGATCCCTGTCCCCCACGGCCAGACAGAGGCAGACTGATGACGCAGACCTTTCACACAGTGGGAATCGGCGCCGGGCCGGCGAACCTGAGCCTCGCGGCGATGTACGACACCCTCGCACCGCACGACATCGCGTTGTTCGAGGCGCGGGACCGGCCGGGCTGGCACGACGGGATGCTGCACAGCGGCGTACGCATGCAGACCGGCTGGGTCAAGGACCTGGTCTCGCTCTACGACCCGACCCACCCGCTGTCGTTCCTCAACTACCTGGTCACCACCGGCCGGGTGTACGCACTGCTGGGCGCCGGGTTCGACACCATCCCCCGGATCGAGTACCAGCAGTACCTGGTGTGGGCGGCGGGCCAGCTGCCGCGCATCACGTACGGCACCCGCGTCGACCGGGTCGAGTTCGACGGTGCGCTGGTCAGCCGCAGCGGCGGTGCGGCCCTCGCCCGCTCCCGGCACCTGGTGCTCGGCAGCGGGACCGTCCCCTTCGTACCGGAGTTCCTGGACGCCCTCGACCCCCGGCACCTGTTCGTCGCCGACGAGCTGCACCGGCGACTCGCCACCGTGCCGGACGAGCCGGACCTGCCGTGGATCGTGATCGGCAGCGGCCAGACCAGCGCGGAGTGCGTCGCGGCGCTGCTCGCCCGCGGGTGCCGCGACATCAAGTGGATCGGGCGGCGATCGTGGTTCGCCCCGCTGGAGGACTCCCCGTCGGCGAACGACCTGTACCGGCCCGCCTACCAGGAGGCGTTCCTCACCCTGTCCCGGGACGTGCGGGAACGCCTCGTCTCCGGCCAGATCCTGACCAGCGACGGCATCTCCCCGGGCACGTTGCGCGGCGTCTACCAGCACAACTACGAGGAGCGGCTGCGTACCGGCCGGTTCCCGGTCACGATCATGCCGAGCCGGACCGTGACCGGAGCCCGGCAGCTCGACGGGGAGGTCGAGCTGGAGTGCCTGACCGCCGGCAGCGGCGAGGAACGGCACCGGGCGGTGAACCTGGTCGTCGCGGCGGGACGCCGGCAGGCGCCGCTGCCCTTCGATCCGGAGCTGACCGCGCTGCTCGACCTGGACGAGCGCGGCGAGCCGATCATCGAGTCGGACTACTCGATCCGGTGGAAGCACGCCGACGACCACAAGATCTTCGTGCTGAACCGGGGGCGGTACGTCCAGGGGCTCGTCGACTCCAACCTGAGCATCCTGCCGATCCGCAGCGCGATGATCCTCAACTCGATCGCCGGCCGCACCGTCTGCCGGTTCCGCGACGACTACCTGAGCACCCGATGGGCGTGAGCGCGATGACGTCATTCGACTACGACGACCGGATCTTCGTCTCCGTCGACCACGCCGGTGACGCCGAACCGCTGCGGGGGCACTACCACCAGCGCGGCGACCTGGTCTGGGCGGAGATCTCCGGCGGCCCGGTACGGCACGGCCGGCTCGCCGGCACCTGCGACGCGCAGGGCGTGGTGCGCTTCGCGTACCTGGAGGTGCTCACCGACGGCAGGATCGTGGTCGGCGAGTGCGAGTCCCGGCCCGAGCGGCTGCCGGACGGCCGGATCCGGCTGCGCGAGCAGTGGCGCCGGCACGGGCCGCGCCGCGACAGCGGCGTCTCGGTCATCGAGGAGGCCGGCCCGGCCCGTGTCGAGGCGAGGGAGGAGCAGCGTGTCTGACATCCAGATCGTCAGCTTCGTCGCCGCGAGCCTGCTCATCATCATCGTGCCGGGCGTCGACTTCGCCCTGGTCACCCGGCAGACCGTCAGGTACGGGCGGCGGGCCGGATTCGTGGTGCTGGCCGGGCTGTTCGCCGCCGCCCTGGTGCACGCCTCGCTCGCCACCGCCGGTCTGTCCGCCCTGCTGGTCTCCTCACCGGCGCTCTACACGGTGCTGCGCGTCGCCGGTGCGCTGTACCTGCTCTATCTGGGCGGCACCATCCTCTGGGCCACCCGGCCCCGCCGGACAGCCCCGGTGGCGCAGCCGGTCCCGGTCGGCGCGGGCGGGGCCGGTGCCGGCACGGAGGCCGCCGCGCCGGTCCGGGACGTCCCGGCCGCCGACGAGCCGCACGTGGCGCGGCGCTCCTTCGTCATGGGCGTCACCAGCCAGCTGCTGAACGTCAAGGTGGTCGTCTTCTACGTCTCGTTCGTGCCGCAGTTCGTCAAGGCGGGCGACGGTGCGGCGGCCCGCACGGCGGTGCTGGCCGCCACGTTCATCGGCCTGGCCGTGCTCTGGTGGGCCTGCTACATCCTGCTCATCGACCGGTTGCAGCCCTGGCTGACCCGGCCGTCGGTGCTGCTGGTGATCGAACGGCTGACCGGGCTGATCCTGATCGCCCTGGCGGTACGGATCGCGCTGAGCCACTGACCCCGCGTCACCGCGCCCGCCGGGCCGGCCGTCCAGCCGGCCCGGCGGGCGCCGTGGTGTCAGGCGTTGCGCGGGCGGTGGGCGACGGTGAGGACGTGGGTGGTGGGCCAGTCCAGCGGCCGTCCGTCGAGGTCGGTGAGGGACGCGACGGGTGCGATCCGGTTGTCGATCACCCAGTCGTTGCGGACCGGTGCCGAGGCGGGGCCGATCTCGAAGCCCACCTCGGCCAGCAGCACCGTCCAGTCGGCGAAGCTCAGCCCGCAGAACTGCTCCTTCGTCTCCGACAGCCAGTTGTCCGTGTAGTCCTTGCGGGTCAGGTAGTCCATCGCCGCGCCCAGGCCGATGCGGACCGCGCCGTCGGCGAGCGGCTCGTACGCGACGCCGAACGCGAAGTCCACGGCGAACTGGTCCAGCCGCGCCCGCGTCGACAGGCCCGAGACGTACCGCCGGACCTCGGCCGAGGTCAGGTCGGCCAGATCCAGGCGGGGCGAGGCGGGGTTGTCGCCGTCGTCGGCGGCCAGCCGCAGGATCACCTGCCGCCCGGGGTCGTCCGGTCCGCACACGTCACTGTTGATCCAGACGCCGCCGGGCACGGTGTGGTCGTGGATGCGGCGGGCGAACTGGAGCAGCGACTCCCGCTGCCGCCCGTACGACCAGATCTCGTGGGTGAGCGCGAAGGTGAGCGTGGTGTCCACCGACCGATCCTTGAACACCGCGCCGCCGAGGACGTTGCGGTGGAAGAAGTACACGTTGGCGTTGCGGAACACGCCCTGCGCCTTCTTGTGCAGGCACTCCTGGTAGAGGTGGCGGGCCACCTCCACGCCGATCAGGTCGCTCTCCCGCAGCGCGGCCTCCCGGTCGGCCAGCTCCAGCACCGCGCCCGCTCCGCAGCCGATGTCCACGATGCGTCCGGGCTGCACGTACCGGCGCACCGAGTCCCACTTGCGTTGCGCGGCCGAGGCGAACGCCTCCACGTACGTCCGGTAGTCGCGGGTCACCGTGAGGCCGCCCTCGTCGCCCACCAGCGGGTCGTTCACCACCGACCGGATCGCCTCGACCAGGCGGTAGCGCTCGAACACGTCGATCGTCGCCGGGTGGGTGAGCGTACGCCAGGTCTCGTCGCCGCCGGCCAGGCGCAGCAGCACGTCCCACGGCCGTTCGGGCGTCTCCGGCAGGTCGGGGTCCGCCTCGACCAGCGCGATCGCGAAGCCGAGCCGCTCGTACAGCTTCGCGACCTCCGGTGTGGAGCAGGCCACCACCGTGTCGGCGGGCGTGAGTTCGAGCCCGGTGGCCACCGCGATGCTCTTGAGCGTGACCTCCGCGAACGCGTCGGTGTACGCGGTGTCGAAGATCGGCACGGCCAGCGAACGCAGCCCGGTCAGCACGCTGAACCGCTCGATCGCGGCCTCCCGCCTGTGGTATGCGACGGGGTTGCGCCGGGTGTTCTCGTGGTTGGCCGACGTCACCGCCCAGACCACTGTGGCCTCGTCGCCGGCGAGCCGGCGCAGGTAGTCGGCCTGGAACCGGGTCAGCAGGTGATGCCGCCCGGGGAACAGCACGAAGCGGGTCGGCAGGTCGGTCATGGACACCTCGCCTGGGCGGTGGAGCGGTCGGTGATCATACGGGGACGCGCCAGGAACGCCACAGATGGCCGTACCGGCCGTCGGCGGCCAGCAGCTCGTCGTGCGTGCCCTGCTCCACGATCCGGCCGTGGTCGAGCACGACGATCCGGTCCGCGGTGACCGCCTGGCTGAGCCGGTGCGCCACGATCAGCGTGGTACGCCCCCGCGTGGCCGCCAACGCCGCCCGGTCCAGGTCGCGGGCTCCGGCGCTGCCGGCCTCGGCGGTCGCCTCGTCCAGTACGGCGACGGCGGGCGCGGTGAGCACCAGCCGGGCCAGGGCCACCTGCTGGGCCTGGGCGGCGGTGAGCCGGTGGCCGCCCTCGCCCACCGGCGTCGCCAGCCCGTCCGGCAGGGCACGCAGCCACGTGGTGGCGCCGACCCGCTCCAGCGCGTCGAGCAGCTCGGCGTCGCTCGCGTCCGGGGCGGCCAGGCGCAGGTCCTCGGCGAGCGGCCCGGCGAAGACGTGCACCTCCTGGCTGACCAGTGCCACGTCCCGCCGGGAGGTGACCTCGCCCGACCCGGTCAGCGGCACGCCGTCGAGGCGTACCGATCCGTCGGTGGGCGCGATGATCCCGGCGGCGATGCCGGCGAGTGTGGTCTTGCCGGCGCCGCTGGCGCCGACGAGCGCGACCCGCTCCCCCGGTGCCAGGCGCAGCTCGACGTCGGCCAGCACCAGCGGCCCGTCGTCGTAGTGGTGCCGGCGCACGGTGACGTCCAGCGCCGCCGGGCCGCGCGGGCCGGCGGGCGGTGCGGCCGGGCCGGGCGCGGTGGCCGGTGCGGTGTCGGGCAGGTTCGCCACGCCGACCAGGCGGGCGAGGCTCGCGCCGGCCTGCAACACCGAGTCGGACTCCATCAGCAGCAGGCCGATCGGGTTGAACAGGCGGTGGAAGTAGAGCGCGGCGGTGGTCGCCGCGCCGACGGTGACCAGGTCGTCACGGACCAGGAAGAACCCGGCCACGAGCACCGCGGCCAGGCCGAGGAACTCCGACCTGTTGATCCGCAGCCCGAAGCGGGTGTGCAGGTTGAAGATCTCCAGCGACAGGTCGCGGGCCAGGCCGGACCGCTCGGCGATCGCCGCCACGTGCGCGTCCTCGGTCCGGTACGCGCGCACCGTCGCCGCGCCGCGCAGCGCGCCGGCCAGCGCCTGCGTCCGCTCGCCGGTGGCGACCCGCTCGCGGGCGTAGTACGGCATCGAGCGCCGCAGGTACCAGCGCAGCGCCAGCGCGTACGCGGGCGCGGCCACCAGCCCGGCGAGGCCGAGCCGCCAGTCCAGCGCGACCAGCCCGAACACGGTGAGCACGACGGACAGCAGTGCGCCGACGAACGCCGGTCCGCTCACCGCGATCACGTTCGTCACCACCGCCACGTCGTCGCCGACGCGGGCCAGCAGGTCACCGGTGCCGGCCCGCTCCAGCGTCGCCGACGGCAGGTGCAGCGCCCGGTCGAGGACGCGCTCGCGCAGCCGGGCCAGCACCGTCTCGCCGAGCCGGGACGCGAGCGCGGCGCCGAGCGCCGTGAGCAGGCCGGTGACCACGGCGGCGGCGGCGATCACCGCCACCCGGCCGGCGATCCGGGAGACCGGGGCGTCGGCGATGACGTCGTCGACCAGGCGGCCGAGCACCCAGGGCGCGACCAGGCCGCCCGTGGCGGCGGCGACGAGCACCGTCGCGGCGGCGGCGGCGAGGCCGGGCCGGGCGCGGAACTGGGCGCCGAGCGTGGTCCAGGTCTGCCGGGCGGACGCGACCGGCAGCAACGTCCGGCCGGGGGTACGCGGGTCAGCGGTCACCGCAGTGTCTCCTCGCGGTAGCGGGCGTCGGAGGCCAGCAGGCGTTCGTGCGGTCCCTCGGCGGCCACCCGGCCGTCGGCGATCACCACCACCCGGTCGGTGATCCGCAGCAGGGCGGGGCTGCTGGTGATCAGCAGCGTGCCCCGGGGCGCCACCCGGCGCGCCGCGGCCAGTCCCTCGGCGAGCTGCGCCTCGGTGGCCGCGTCGACGGCGGTGGTGGGGTCGTGCAGCACCAGCACGGGCGGGTCGGCGTGCAGCGCCCGCGCCAGCCCGAGCCGCTGGCGCTGTCCCCCGGAGAGGTTCGCGCCCCGCTCGACGAGCCGGTGGTCGAGGCCGCCGGGGTGCGCGTCCACCACGTCCTGGGCGGCGGCGGCCCGGACGGCGGCGTGCAGCCGCGCCTGGTCGGTACGGGCACCGGCGGCGAGGTTGGCCGCCACCGTGCCCTCGAAGAGCGTCACGTCGTGCGGCTCGACCAGCACGGTGCCGCGCAGCGCGTCGACGTGCAGGTCGTCGGCGGGTACGCCGTCGACACGCACGGCGCCGCGGCGCGCGTCCGGCGGCACCCGCCCGGACAGCAGCGCCACCAGCGCGTCGGCGTCGGCCGGGTCGTACGCGAGCACACCGACCACCTCGCCGGGGCCGACGCGCAGGTTCACCCCGTCCAGTCCGGCGTGCCCGACGTCGTCGAGGGCCAGCCGTGGCCCGTCCGGGTGTGCCGGCGCCGGCGCGTCACCGGGCCGGGTGAGCGGCTCGGCGCCGAGCACGCGCGCCACCCGGGCGGCGGAGGCGCGGGCCATCGCGAACAGCTGCACGCACCAGCCCATGGTCTGCACCGGCTCGGCGACGAACTGCGCGAGCCCGACCACTGTGACCAGCTCGCCGATGGTGAGCCGGCCGCGCAGGGCGAGCCAGCCGGCCACTCCGGCGACGGCCGCGAGGAACAGGCCGTTGGCGGCGGTGGTGAGCCCGAGGTGGAGCCCCTTGGTGTTGGCGGCGCGCAGCGTGACCGCGAGGGCGTTGCGGCTGGCGGCGGCGTACCGGCCGGCGGCGTGGTGCTGGGCGCCGATGCCGCGCAGCACGCGCAGGCCGGAGACGAGGTCCACGGCGAGCGCGGTGGTCTCGGCGAGGGCCTCCTGTTGGGAGGCGCTGCGCCGGGACAGCAGCGGCGCCATCCGTTGCAGCACCAGGACCAGCACCGGTACGCCGACGAGCACGCCGAGTCCGAGGGGGACGTCGATGACCAGCAGGGCGGTCGCCGCGACGGTGAGCGCGGTCACCGCGGCGACGCCGAACCCGGCCACCCGCACCACGAGCGCGGAGAGTTCGGCGTCGGAGGCGGCGACCGAGAGCAGCTCGCCGTCGCGCAGGCCGGAGCGGTGCCCGCGCGGGTCGAGCGCGCGCTCGGCCATCTCCACCCGCAGCAGGTGCGCCTCCCGCTCCACCGCGGCGAATGCCTGGCGGGCGCCGTTGCGGTAGGCGAACGCGAGCACGGCGAAAAGGGCCGCGAGGCCGGCGACCGAGTACGCCAGCGCCCACGGGTCGCCGGTCACCACGGCGCGGTCGATGATGAGGCCGATCGCCACCGGCACGAGCGCCTCGGCGACCTGGTGCAGGCCGAGCAGCGTCACGCCGATCAGCACCGGCCGCCGCTGGCGGCGCAACGCCTGACGGAGCACGTGCCGGGCCGTGACGGCGCTGCCGACGGGGAGCGGGGACACGAGGGGTTGCCTCCAGTGATCGAAGTGAGGACAGCCTAACCTCAGGCCTCGTGGTGGCCGAGCCGGGTGGCACGGCTCACCACGGCCTCCGCCAGCGGGGCGCGGTGACCGCCGGTAATGTTGATCAGGCCGAGAGTGCACCCATATGTCCGCCGCCCCGAGGAGCGACCATGCTCGATCAAGCGTCCGGCCGCATCGACATCGCCCGCCTTCAGGAGACGCTCGACGGACCGTGGGCCGAGGTCCGTCAGGCTCACCGCAAACACCTCGACGACCGTTTCCTCCCGGTCTACGGCGAGACCGGCGACGAGGCGCGCCAGCGCATCACCCGGCTGCTCGGCGAACTGCCGGTCGAGCTGGGCATCGCCGCGGGCTTCCCGGCCGAGTACGGCGGCCGGTCCGACGTGGGCGCCTCGATCGTCGCCACCGAGATGCTGGCCCAGGTCGACCTGTCACTGATGGTGAAGGCCGGCGTGCAGTGGGGCCTGTTCGGCGGCGCGGTCGCCGCGCTCGGCACGAAGCGGCACCACGACGCCTACCTCCGGGACATCGTCGAGGGACGAATCTTCGGTTGCTTCGCGATGACCGAGACCGGCCACGGCTCGGACGTGCAGCAGCTGCGCACCACCTGCGTGTACGACCCGCAGACGCAGACCTTCGACCTGCACACGCCACACGAGGCGGCGCGCAAGGACTACATCGGCAACGCGGCCCGGGACGGTCGGATGGCTGTGGTCTTCGCCCAGCTGATCAGCGGTGGGCGCCGCCACGGGGTGCACGCGTGGCTGGTGCCGATCCGCGACGAGCACGGCAACCCGATGCCCGGCGTGACCATCGGCGACGCCGGGCCCAAGGCCGGCCTGCTCGGCGTCGACAACGGGCGGCTCAGCTTCGACCACGTACGGGTGCCGCGGAACATGCTGCTGGACCGGTACGCGCAGGTGGCCGAGGACGGTACGTACACCAGCCCGATCGAGAACGACTCCCGCCGCTTCTTCACCATGCTCGGCACGCTGGTGCGGGGCCGGGTCAGCGTGGGCGGCGCCGCGTCGGCGGCCACCAAGGCGGCGCTCGCCATCGCGGTGCGGTACGGCGACATCCGCCGCCAGTTCAGTGACGCCGAGGGCGACCGCGAGGTGCTGCTCAACGACTACCTGGCCCACCAGCGCAAGCTGCTGCCCGCACTGGCCACCACGTACGCGCTGCACTTCGCCCAGACCGAGCTGGTCGCCGCGCTCGACGAGATCCAGGGCGGCGACGGGCCGGTCGACGAGCACCGGCAGCGGGAGCTGGAGTCCCGGGCCGCCGGGCTCAAGGCGGCGCAGACCTGGCACGCCACACGCACCATCCAGGCGTGCCGGGAGGCGTGCGGCGGCGCCGGCTACCTGTCGGAGAACCGGCTGCCCAGCCTCAAGGCCGACACCGACGTCTTCACCACGTTCGAGGGCGACAACACGGTCCTGCTCCAGCTGGTCGCCAAGGGGTTGCTGACCGGCTACCGGGACGAGTTCGGCTCGCTGGACGGCTGGGGGCGTGCCTCCTTCGTCGCCGAGCAGGTACGCGAGATGGTGCTGGAGCGCACCGCCGCGCGGGCGCTCATCGCGCGGCTGGTCGGCGCCGTGCCGGGCCGGGACGACGAGGTAGCCGTCACCGACCGGGGCTGGCAGCTCAAGGTGTTCGAGGACCGGGAGGAGCACCTGCTCGACAGCGCGGTCCGCCGCCTGCGCGGTGGCGCCTCCAGCAAGAAGGACCGTCCGTTCGACATCTTCAACGACGTCCAGGACCACGTCCTCGCCGTCGCCGCCGCGCACGTCGACCGGGTGACCCTGGAGGCGTTCGTAGCAGGTATCGACGCCACCGCCGACCCGGCGGTCAAGGAGCTGCTGTCGCGGGTCTGCGACCTGTACGCGCTGAGCGTCATCGAGGCGAACAAGGGCTGGCTGCTGGAGCACGGCCGGCTCACCCCGGCCCGGTCGAAGGCGATCACCGGCGTGGTGAACGGGCTGCTCAAGGAGCTGCGCCCGTACATGCGCACGCTCGTCGACGGCTTCGCCATCCCGGACGCGTGGCTGCACGCAGCGATCCTGCGCGAGGAACCCGCCCGGCAGGACGAGATGGCCGCGCACGACGCCGCCGACCCGCAGGCCGCCGGGACCGATTCGCCGGGCGGCGTCGCCGACTCGGCGGCCGCCGCCCCGTAGCCGGCCGGCCGGAGACGCCGGCGTCACGGCCCTCGGTCAGCCTCCGGGGGCCGGTGCGGGGCGCGTCCGTGCCGGTCGGCCGGTTGTCCCGGCCGGTTCGCCGTCGGCCGCCCGCGACGCGGCGTACGCGCCGGCGCCGATCGCCAGGTACAGCCCGCCGAACAGCCAGAACGCGGCGAACAGGAAGCCGCGCTCGGCCATCGAGAGGATCATGACGAGCGCGCCGGCCAGGGCGGTCACGGCGTATCCCGCCCGGATGCCGTACGCGCACAGCGCGCCGGCCGCGAGTGGTCCGGCGATCCACAGCGCCGCGCCCACCCAGCCGACACCGACCGAGCCGCCGGCCGACGCGACCGCCACGAGCACGCCGGGCAGCGCCACGAAGCCGCCGGTCAGGTAGCGCCACCACCGTCCACCGGCGCCTCGCCGCACGGCCCACGGCACGATCGCCGCCGCCCAGGCCACCAGCGCGAGCGGGAAGTAGTACAGGCCGATCTCGCCGGCCGCGCAGGCCGCCACGGTCAGGACCGTCGCGGCGGCGAACCGTGCTGCGCCGCGGAACCGGCCGGGCAGCACGAGCGGCGCGGCCACGAGGAGCGCCGGCAGCAGGGTGAGCATCGCGATCCCGGGGCCGAACCGGCGGACGACGCCCTGCTCGCCGGAGTCGGCTTCGAGTGCGTCCACCGGCACCGTGGACGGCAGCAGGAAGCTCACGCACACGGCGATCAGCACGCCGGCCGCCACCGCGACCACTGACAGCGTCCGGGCGGCCCGCTCCGCGCCGTCCCGGACCGGCAGGCCCAGTTCCTCCCGCGCCTGGCTCGCCACGGCGTCCGCACCGCCGAGACCGGCGAGGATCTCGGCGATGTCGCGTCCACCGTCCAGCGCGTCCGCGATGTGCGCGCGGACGTCCGCGACGATCTCGCGCGCCGGGTCCGGCGGGATCTCCGACAACTCCGCGTCGAGTGCCCGCAGGTAGGTCTCCGCCGCCTCCGGGAGGCCGTCGTCGCTCATGTCTCCTCCACCATCAGCTCGTCCACGTGCGGCTGGATCTCCCGCCACACCGCCGCGAACATCCGCAGGTGCGCCCGCCCCTGATCGGTGATCGTGTAGTACCGCCGGGCGTGCCCCTGCTCGGGCGCCACCCACCGGGTCTCCACGGTGCCCGCCTGCCGCATGCGGGCGAGCAGCGGGTACAGGCTGCCCTCGCTCGCGGTCAGGCCACGGACGGCGAGCCACTCGGCCAGCTCCAGGCCGTACATGTCGCGTCGCGAGAGCAACGCGAGCACGCAGTACTCCAGCACGCCCTTGCGGATGTTCGTGGTGATCCGCTCACGTGCGCCGTCCATGCATCGCAAGATACCTTGTTATGCAAGGCATATGGCGCGAGGGGTCCGCGGTACGCCCCGCACGGCGTACCGCGGACCGGCGTCGCGGGGCTTGTCAGAGCGTCCGGTACGAGCCGAAGGTGCCGCGCGTCGTCCAGCCCCGGAAGAGGCCGAGCCCGTACCCGTGCCCGCCGCAGTCGGCGGACTGGTAGCCGATCACGTTCTGGAAGCCGCCGCTCCAGCCGAGCAGCCAGTCGGCGTCGGCCGGGAACGGGCGGCAGGCATCGACCGACGTTTATTGACACATTTCGTTACGGCGGTGATAGTGACTGCAAAGCTCCCGCCGGTCCCTCCGCTGGGACGCATCGCGGCGGCGCCACATCGACGTGGCCGACACACCGCCACCACCACCATCCAGGGAGCGCCGTCACGACGTCCCCTGGAGGGCGCATGAGAAGAAGATCGAAGATCTACGCCGGGCTGGCGGCCGCCCTCGTCCCGCTCGCCTCCGTGGTCGTGGCGCTCGGCGCGACACCCGCGGGCGCCGCGATCGGCGGCTCGGGGCCCTACCCCGCCGACTACGAGACCTCGTCGAGCCTGCCCAACCACACCGTCTTCCGGCCCCAGACGCTCCCGTCCGAGCGCCTTCCCGTCCTGGTCTGGGGCAACGGCGCCTGCTCGGCGAACGGCCTGTCGCAGGGCAACTTCCTCCGCGAGATCGCCTCCCACGGCTTCCTCGCCATCGCCAACGGCGCACCGAACGGCTCCGGCTCCACGAACTCCCAGATGCTCACCCAGTCCATCGACTGGGCGGTGGCGGAGAACTCCCGGTCGGGCAGCAAGTACTTCAACCGGATCGACACCACGAAGATCGCCGTGGCCGGGTTCTCCTGCGGTGGCCTGGAGGCGTACGCGGTCTCGAACGACCCGCGCGTCACCACCACCGGCATCTTCAGCAGCGGGCTGCTGAACGACGCCGACGACTACCAGCTGCGGAGACTGACCAAACCGATCGCGTACTTCATCGGCGGGCCCAGCGACATCGCGTACCCGAACGCGATGGACGACTGGGGCAAGCTGCCGGCCGGGCTGCCCGCCTTCATGGGCAACCTGAACGTCGGGCACGGCGGTACGTACGACCAGCCCAACGGCGGCGAGTTCGGCCGGGTCGCGGTGCTCTACCTCAAGTGGCGCCTGAAGGGCGACATCAGCGCCGGAGCCAACTTCGTCGGCCCGGACTGCGGCCTGTGCCGCAGCCAGTGGAGCGTCCAGCAGAAGAACCTGACGCTGGACGGCCCGCCGCCCACCAC